>CAZSYU010000025.1:0-14940 GCA_964611345.1 uncultured Pseudomonadales bacterium | reverse complement strand
CCCCAAACACTTCCCCAAGCACCCCGCAAAACCCAACAGTAAAGATAGTCACCCTGGAGGGTGATAAGCCGTTGGTGCCGTCCACGCTCCATGCGCCCAGGGTGGCGCTTAACTTACCCCGTTCCAAAGCCGGTCAACTGCGAACCGATTCTGCGGAATTTTCTGCACTGCGTTTTGGTGAAACAGCACTTGGTGAATACCTTGCGGATCCCACGCGTGGTTACTTCGTGAAGTCGCCCAAGAGCTTTCTGGGTGTGGCTGGGTTATCGGATGATATTCGCGAGCGCTTTGTCACTGTTATTGCCGCGATGATGGCCAACGTCAAACAGCGTACCGACGAGCAAATGCAGGCTGACGTTGCAGCGGTTGTAATCGGCCGACCGGTTAACTTTCAGGGTTTGGGTGGCAAAGATGCGAATACGCAATCTCTGGCCATGCTGGAAGAGGCGGCCCGACTGGCTGGTTTTAAAGAGATTGCTTTTCAATACGAGCCCATGGCAGCGGCCCTTGAATACGAGGCGCGGCTCACCAAAGAAGAGAAAATTCTGGTGATAGATATTGGCGGCGGCACCACCGACTGTTCGTTTGTGCGGGTGGGGGCGTCGCGGCGGGATGCGCTTGATCGGTCGGCGGATGTGCTTGGCCACTCGGGCGAGCGGCGCGGTGGCAACGACTACGATCAGGCGCTGGCGCTGCACGCGGTGATGCGCGACTTTGGTTACGGTGATTTTCTCAGGTCTGGCCTGCCATTACCCAACAGCTATTTTGTGGATGCGGTGTCGACCAACGATGTGAACGCGCAGCAGCGCTTTTACAGTCAGGCCACCCGCGAGCGGTTGGAGTTTTTTGCACGCGAGGCGGTCGCTTCCGAGCGCGCGCAACGGTTGCTTGCAGTGTGTGAGCAACGCGCAACCTATCGTGTTTTGCGCGGTGTAGAGCTTGCGAAAATTGAGCTGTCCAGTTCTGAGCGTGCGCACATTGACTTTGGCGATTTAGAACAGGGCTTTGGGGTGACCACCACCAGTGAACAGTTGCTGGCTGCGTTTGAGCGCCTGCTCGAGCATCTGCAGAGTCTGGTGGACGAGGCGGTGAAGTCAGCGGGCGTTGCACCGGAGCGGGTTTACTTAACGGGTGGCATGGCCAAATCTCGCGTGGTGCGCGAGTTTTTGCAGGCCTCGTACCCCAACGTCAGCTTTGTCGATTCTGACCATTTTTTGAGCGTCACCGAAGGCTTAACGTTGTGGGCACAGCGGTTGTTTCGGTAACTGCCCAATCCCAGTAACGGGGCCAGTTTCTAGAAACCGGCCTGACCGCTGCTCAACACTTGCTGATAGTCTGCGTCCAGTGCCTCGTAGGTGCTGGCGCGTGGCTTCATCACGTAAATAGGGTCTTCGGTGGCGCTTTGGTCGTAGCCGGTTTTACGCAGCTCGGTTTTCATCAGCTTAAAGGTGCCGGTTACTTCAAGGTCGGGCTGTACCCGCACGAACACAGGCCGCGCGTACGCGGGCAGTTGCTCTTGCACAAAGCCTGCGAACTCGGCAGGGTCGAAGTTTTGACCCGTTTCCAGCGTGATGGCGGCCATGCCGGCGCGGCCGTCAGCACCCGGCACTTCAACACCATAGACATTGCAGATTTTTACAGCGGGATGGCCGTTCAAAATTTCGCCCACCTCGTTGGTGGAAACGTTCTCAGACTTCCACCGAAACGTATCACCGATGCGGTCGACAAACTGATAGTGCGGGTAGCCAAGGCTGTAACCCACATCGACGGTTTTTAGCAGATCGCCCGAGTTAAACCAGGCATCCCCTGGTTCGAGCAAATCGCGCAGCACTTTGCTTTCGGTAGCGGCTTCGTCGGTGTAACCCTCAAACACGGTGTCTGGCGTGATGCGCCCCACCAATAAGCCTGGTTCGCCATCGTCGCTGCGTACAGCCAGGCCTTTGTCGTCGCGCACAATCTCGTCGTCATCGACGTTGTAGCGCACCAGTTCGACTTCCTGTGAGGTCATGCCGACGGTTAGGTCCTTGTTGAGCATGTTGACAAAGCTGACGTTGCCTTCGCTGGCGCCATAAAACTCGCAAACACGTTCAAGCCCAAACCGCTTCTTAAAATCCATCCAGATATCGGGGCGCAGGCCATTGCCCAAGACCTTCGTGAGGGTGGTTTTGGCGTCGTCTGGTTGTGCTTCTGTGTTCAGCAAATAACGACACAGCTCGCCGATGTAAATCATGCAGGTGACGTTGTGTTCGCGAACTTCTGGCAAGAAGTTGCTCGCTGAAAACTTGCGGCGAATCACCATGGTGGCGCCGGAGATGAGTGCTGCGCCCACGCCAAGCATTAAGCCGGTGCCGTGGTACATGGGCAGACAAATGTAGATGGAGTCGGTTTCGTCGCACAAAAAACCAACCTTTGCGGCCATGCTGGAGCTCAGAAGATGACGCCGGTTAGATAGTACGGCGGCCTTGGGCAACCCTGTGGTGCCCGACGTGTAGATGTACAGGGAGTTGTCGCCGAGCGTATTGGTGCCAGTGCTGGTGGGGTTAGTTTTGCTTTGGTTGCCGGCCAGCTCGTCGATGTCGAGCGCCCAGTTGGGTGTGCCATTGGCATGGCTGCTGTCAGCCGCGTCACGCACAATAATGTAGTCGGCGCCCTCTTTTAGTGGCAGTTCGCTTTTCGCTTCTTCCAGCGCATCGGTCAGTTCGCTGCCGAACACAAATTTCTTCGAGTTGGCCACCGTTACACAGTGCGTTAGTGGGCGACCCCTGAGGTTGGTATTGATCAGCGCACCGACAGCACCCAGCTTGTTCAGGCCGATTAGCGTGACCAGAAATTCGATGCGGTTTTCCATCAGCACGCTGACGGTGTCGCCGTGGTTGATGCCCTGGGCCGTGAAGGCGTGGGCGTACTGGTTAGATAACGCGTTCAGTTCTGCCCAGGTGAGCGCTGCGCCCTCAAATTTGATGGCGGTATGGTTGGGGAAACGTTCAGCGAGGTCTTCTACCCGTGCGGCAGGGCAGTCCTTGGTCTCCATGGGTCGCAAAGTGAGTTCTTTCTTGACCCTGAGCAGCATTGGAATCTTGGTGAGGGTGCGAAGCGTATCAATGAGTCCCATGGTCGGGCGGTCCTGTTTTTTATTATGGGTCTGAGTTTAGCCAAGTCTGGGCCAGAAGGGGTAGGATCAGTAAAAGAGTGGGAGACAGGCATGGCAGAGCAAACCAAGATACAAACCTGGCAGATTGGCGACGTTAAGGTGACCCGGGTAGTCGAGATGGAGATGGCGGGGGGCAGCAAGTTTATACTGCCGGACGCCACCCCGGCAGATGTCGCCCCCATCGAGTGGATGCAACCGCACTTCGCCACCGCCGAAGGCAAGCTCATCATGAGCGTGCACGCGCTGGTGATCGACACCGGCAACATGCGCATTGTGGTGGATACCTGCATTGGCAATGACAAACAACGCGCGATGCCGGCCTGGAACAACCTGCAAACCTCGTTTTTGGAAGACTTAACTGGTGCGGGTTATCCGCCTGAAACCATTGATGCTGTCATGTGTACGCACCTGCATGTCGATCATGTGGGGTGGAATACCCGGCTGGTTGACGGTAAATGGGTGCCTACCTTTACTAACGCCCGTTACCTAATGGCAGAGAAAGAGTGGGCCTATTGGGATGCCAACGAAGATGAAGACAAATACGGACCCATCATGGCCGACTCGGTGCGGCCCGTGGTCGAGGCAGGATTGGCCGACTTTGTGCCGGAGACCCACGAGATTTGCCCCGGTGTCGTGCTGGAGCCCACGCCCGGCCACACGCCCGGTCACGTTAGCGTGCACATCACCTCCAAGGGTGCAGAGGCGCTCATCACCGGCGACTGCATTCATCACCCGGTGCAACTGACCCGCACCGACTGGTGCAGTAGTGCAGATTACGATCAGGCCCAGGGTCGCACTACACGCGAAGGGTTGCTTGAAAAATATGTCGATAGCGATGTGCTGGTGATTGGTACGCACTTCGCAACGCCGACAGCAGGCAAGGTGAAGGCGCTTACCGGTGGGGGCTATTGGCTAGATGTAGAGGTTTAGAACTGGGCTAAGGGTCGTTAGGTGGCTGCTCGTCTGGTTCCGCTTCTGTCTTGGTTTCTGCGCGCGCTTTGAGCGTCACCATCCAGGCGTCGATGCGGTGGGCGGTAAATGGAATGTCCAGCGCAATAAAGGCGAGCCCGAGTGGAAACATCCAGAAGCCCAGCACTGGCAAGAAGCCAAACACCCCGCCGATCATTAGCAACACGCCCACCAGCGAGCGGATGCCGGGCGGAAGACGTTCCTTGCCCCAGCGCATAATTCGATAGCTCCACTGGGCTACCTGGGTTTTGAGGTCATTGGATTGCATCAGTCTGTGCTGCGCGCGCAGTAGGCCTTAGACCAACTAAACAAGCTAAACCAGCTAAACAAGTAGGGGCCCGTCGGCAGGTCGATCATGAGCGTCGGGATTGGCGCGTCGCGCAAGATCGGGGTCGACCGACAGGAACTCATAAACACCGTTGTCTGCCAAGGTGCGCTGGACTTTATTGCGGTGTACCAGCAGGTGCGTGTGTGCAATTGCCTCGCCCAGAGCCATCATCATTTGGCGTGGGTCGAGCTCGCGAGAAAACAGCACGGGCAACAGCTCGCGCGCGTTGGCAGGTTTTGTTGCGCAGTGTTCCTCGATGGCAAGCATGCGATCCTCGTGGTGGCTGATGAGTTCCCGGAGCCGTGCGCGGACGCCGTAAAACGGTAGATTGTGCGCGGGCAGAATGAACGTGTTATCGGGTGTGCTCATGAACTTGTCGTGCGACTCCATCCAGAACTTCATGGGGTTGGCGTTGGGTTCGGTTGGATGCACGCTAACGTTTGACGTGATGATCGGCAAAATTTGATCGCCCGACAGCATGACGCCAATGTCTTCGCAGTGCAGACACGCGTGTTCTGGTGAGTGGCCGGCACCCACAACGATTTTCCATACGTTCGCGCCAATGCGCAGGCTGTCGCCGTGTTGCAAACGCTGATAGCCGTTTGGCATGGCGGGCATGGTGAAGCCATCTTTGCTGCTGGACTCCCACATTTTGCGCAGCTTTTCGAGATAGTCGGCAGGCATGCCGGCGCGCAGATAAAACTGTTCGCCCTGCCAGCTTTGATGGTGTGAGCCCGACCGATTCGAAAACGAGCACGCCTGGTAATACTCCGCCTGGGTCATGTACAGCGGGCAGCGAAACTTGTCAGTCAGATAGGCGGCGTTGCCGATGTGATCCGGGTGCATGTGGGTGCAGATCACACCCTTTACCGGCTTGCCGCCAAGTTCGTCCGCACAGATCTGATCCCACAGATCAGACACTTCTTTCAGCGGCAGGCCGGTGTCGACCACAAACCAGCCGTCGGTGTCTTCCAGCAGGTATAAGTTTATGTGTGTAAGGGAGCCGCCCATAGGCATGGTTAGCCAGCGAACCCCATCCGCCACCTCGCGTGTGGTGCCAGGCGCAGGATGATCGCTATACGGGTATTTCAATTCTGAATTAGACACAGCGCCGCCTGCAATAAACACATCAACCACCCAGTATACACCAGCGCTCCATCAGCTATGGGTCAACACGGCTGAGCACAGCTCGGGCCAATTGCCATAGATTAGGTAGGATTAGGTAGGATTGGGTCGAGAGAAACAGATAACTAGGGAGAACCTGTGAGCGAATCAGTATTAACCAACCTTGCCGACGGCGTGTTTACCGTCACGCTCAACGAGCCCGACACCATGAATGCGCTGAGCGCAGGCATTACCGAGGGTTTGTTTAACGCCATTGCCGAGGCCAACGACAACGATGACATTCGAGTGATGTTGTTGACCGGTACTGGTCGCGGGTTCTGTGCGGGTGCCGCGGTGAGCGGCGGCAGTGGCCCTGGTAGCGAAAGAGCTGAAGTTTCGCGCCGGCAGCGCGTGGATCAGCGCGGCACATCGGCGCGTTCGATGGAAGAGTTTGCCAACTGCGAGGTGCCGGTGGTCGCTGCGATCAATGGGGCGGCGGTAGGTGCCGGGTTTGGCATTGCCACCTGTTGTGATGTTCGCCTGTTGGGTGCCAGCGCGCGCATGGGCTCTATTTTTATCAAGCGCGGTCTCGCCTCTGACTACGGGGTGAGCTACTGGTTGCCAAAGCTTGTCGGCTACGGCCGCGCCATGGAACTCATGTATAGCGGTGAGCTGCTAAACGCCGAGGAGTGTTTGCAAGCTGGTCTTGCCAGCAAGGTGTATGCCGATGACATGCTGATGGTAGAGGCGCAGAAGTACGCGCAGATGATTGCGGATGGGCCGCCGATGGCCTACACGCTGGTGCGACGCATGATGCTGCGCTCGAACGAAATGACCTCTAGCCAGTTTGCCGAGTACGAGTGGGGCGCGCAGATGATGCTGTTGAAGTCAGAAGACGTGCGCGAGGGCTTTAGGGCCTTTGGCGAAAAGCGGACGCCCGAATTTAAGGGTAAATAGCACCTACGCAATTTGTGCGATGCGATTGGTCTAAAAAGTAGCGGGCGAAAAAAAGGCGCTGTGGGTAACAGCGCCTTTTTTGTGAGTTCGTTTGCGACAGTAGTCGCGAACGAACTTTTAGCCTGGTTGTTCTAGTTGAAAGAGTACCGTGCTTTCAGGTACCACTGTCCACCGTTCAAACCAAACGGTCCATTCTCAGGGAACTGTTGACCGAGATCGCCCGCAAATGGGTTTTCCTGGTTGAAAGTGTCGAACAGGTTGCTCACACCGGCAACGATTTCCAGGCCGTTGTCGAAGGAGTAGGACCCTTCAATATCAACCAGCAGTTCGGGGTCAATGTTGTCAACGCCGTTAGTCGTATCATCCCACTCGCCGTAGTAGTTCAAACGAACCAGACCGCGGATGCGACCCTGGGTGTGTGCCCAGGTCAGTGAACCCTTTACGCGTGGTAGCAGATCTTCCAGCGCGGTAACCCGGCCCGCGCTGATTGGGTTGACGTCACCAACGTCGCGTACTGTGGTTTTGTTCCAGTTCGCGGCCAGTGTGAAGTCAGAGTAACCACCCAAGAAGTCTGTACCATAGCGACCAACGAGGTCGATACCGCGTGTGCGAGTGCCAAAGCTGTTGGCGAAGAAGCGGAACTCTGCAAGATCGTCAAGTCCAAGAAACTCGTCACGATTGATAACGCCAGCGGCATCGAGCCCCGTTAGCGCCGCACCCACCGAAGTGAAGTTTGTGCCGCCTGTGAAGTTCAATGCCGCCAGGAAGTCAACGTTGGCGCCAAGCGCTACGCGATCGTCAACTTTGATGCTGTAGAAATCGAGGGTCCAGCTGGTGGGGCCGGCGTCAAACGCTGCACCCAAAGAGAAGTTCTCCGCATCTTCGGGTCCGAGTGTTGGGCGACCTGCGCCGCCATTGGTTGCCTCGATGAAGTCAGCCGCGAGCTGACCCGCTGATGAGTTCAATGGCAGTGTGCCCTGGTCCACCAACATGCCGTTGACGTTCTGGGTAGTTACGTTAGTGATGTTCGCCTGCCCAGCGGTTGGTGCATGAAAGCCAGTCGAGAACGCGGCTCTAATGAGCAGGCTTTCGTTGATGCGGTACGCACCAGCAATTTTCCAGTTGGTGGTATCACCAAAGTTGCTGTAGTCCTCGTAGCGCAGAGCGGCCTGAACCGTCAGCTCCTCAATAACGTCTGCTTCCAGTTCGACATAGCCCGCGTAGCTGTCCTGGCGGTTAGAGGAACTGTTAGGAAAACCACCAAAACCGTTCGAGCTTGACGAGAAGCCCTGGTCAGCGAGCGGGCCAAGTTGAAACGAGGCCAGTTCGCCAGCGAACAGATCGAACTCTTCTTCGCGGTATTCCGCACCGAAGGCAATGCTCAGCTCTGACGCCAGCCCGACATCGATCGGGTAGCTGAAGTCGGCGTTGATAACCGTTTCGGTTTGTTCCTGGCCGCCTGGGTCGAAATCTCGTTGTACAGCTGAACCAGCATTCGGATCGATGGGTCCGAGCGAGGCGTTCACGGTGTTGTTGATAAAGAAGTCGGTTTCGTTGGAACCGTGGGTAATGCTGACGTCGTAGTTCAGACGCTCAGCCACTGTGCCACGGACACCGCCTGCAATGCTGAAGTCTTCGTTGGTGCCACCAAAGCGAGGGGTAAAACCACCCGGAATAGTCTCAGCAAAAGAAAAGCAATTGTTGCTGTCGACCACCTGTGCCAGAACCGTAGGGTCGGGCAACAGACCACCGCCAGCGGTTAACGGGATGCCTGCCGGGCAGGAGATGCCTGTACCCAGGCCGTCCAAGTCGCCAACTAGTACCGAAGGAACACCGTTCGGATCAAGTGCGCCCGTTACTGCATCGACAGTTGGTCCGGCGTACACGCCGCCTCGGTTGGTGGGGTTGCGATAGAAGAAGCCGCCGGTCACTTCACGCTCTGAGTAGCTGGCAAAGCCATACACTTCGACGCTTTCGTTAATCTGGAAACCCGCGTTAACAAACAGTTTCAGATCGTCTTCCACATCCGGCTGACCCCAGTATTGAGGCGCTTCGTCGGTGAAGCCGTTGATGGTTTCGAAGTCTGCAGCGTCGGTGTTGCCGGCGGCAATCAGAGCCAGTACATCGTCGCGCACAACAGAGCGAACCGTGCCATCGATTTCGCCGTATTCACCAGTGATGTTGACAAAACCTTGCTCACCCAAAGGTAAACCGATGTTGCCAGCGATGCGGTAGTTGTCACCGTCGCCGTCATAGGTTGAGCCGCCGGTCACTTCCAGAAAGGCACCTTCGGCTTCGTCTCGCAGGACAAAGTTGATTACGCCGGCGATGGCGTCAGAACCGTACTGGGACGATGCACCGTCGCGCAGTACCTCAACGCGTTGCAGGGCCAGCGAAGGAATAGTGGCAACGTCGACGCCCTGAGCGCCATCAGAGATACCACCACCAAGGAAGCTGATAACCGAACCGCGATGCCGACGCTTGCCGTTCACGAGTACCAGAGTGTTATCAGGCGACAGGCCGCGCAGGTTGGCCGGACGAGAAATTGTCGCGGCGTCACTGATGGGCTGGGCGTTTACGTTGTAGGAAGGTACCGCGGTACGCAGCAAGTCCTGCACGTCAGTAGCGGCGGCACGGGTGAAGTCTTCGCCGGTAATTACGTCCACCGGTGCGGGTGCGTCAGCGGCTGAGCGCTCGGCACGGCGAGAACCGATAACAACCACCTCTTCGATGGTGTCTTCGGCGCCGTCTGCAGCAAGCAGTGATGTAGGTGTAAAGGCGATAGTTGCCAGGGCAGCACTTACTGCACCCACAAAGCTATAGCCAGGGTTTGGCTTGGTCATATTGATAATCCCCATTATTTGATTTTTTGTTGGCGCTTGGTTGTCATTCCATAACAGTTGCCCGAGAACCTTCTTCTGCGTCTACCGACAACGTCCGGTTGTTGATAGTGCCGAGGCCAAGTGTCTCTTCGGTTCGCGCTGAGTCAGCTTAAGGCCATTCGCAACGGCCCTGCTCGAAACACATGTTAGTGGTTTATGGAGGAAAAATGGAGAAAGTGCCATCGGAATACTCCGTATTCCGATGTTAATTTGAGGTCCAGGGCGTAAATTGTCCGACTATATGGCGATAAAGGCAATAAATATACCTAAATGCCTGAATGTACCTACTCGGCCGTTCGAATCGCCACGCTGGTCGATCCGCGAGTGACGCCGTTGGTATCCGCGAAGGTCACGGTTACCCGGTTGTTGGCGGGGTCGAAGGGGACGTCGCCATTGCCGGTGACGAAAATCCCAAAGGTTGGGGTCGCACCAGCAGCGATGGTGGTGGCGACTGTTGGTCCGATTGCGCTGATACAGACGCCTGTCGTCGGGTTGGTTTCGCACAACTGCAACGCAACGCCCGCCGCGCCATTGGCGCTCACGTTTATGTCACCAGTCACGCCCGCATTTACCGTTGCTACGGCGAACACGCCGGTGGCGTTGGTGCCAGGAATATCAACAATGCCGGTGGGTCCGGCTGCAGCCAGAGCAATTATGTCGGGTACAGGACCAGCACCGGAGGCGACCAACAGAGTGTTCAGTCCGGTAATGACCGCGGCCGGGGCCGTGTTGGTGCAGTCGAAGCTAAGCGCGATTTGAATCGGCGCAAAGGCGGCCGTTGGGTCCATAAACAAGGCAAAGGTTTGTACGTCGCCTGGTGCAATGTCTACCGGCGTGTTAGGGGTGCCCGTTAGTGCGTTGTCGCCTGGGTTTGTTGTCTGGTAAGTGAAGTTCGCGGGTGAGTTGTTTTTCGGCGTAATCGAACAGCTTGTAGCCGTTTCACTACCGCCGTTGATAACCGATGCAAAGGCCGTGGCGGTGGTATCGAATACCGAGCGACTGGCCGGCAGTACCGACGCGGCAACGGCAGTAGTGTTGCTTGCGCTGCTACCAACACTGACTGTTTTTGCAGGGCTCCAGTTGCTGCCCGAAAATCCTTCCCAACCCAGATACTGCACTTGTAGGAGATGCTCGCCCGTGGTGTCCGGCGTAAAACTGAACGCATCAACGGTACTAAGGCTTTCGCTCTCAATGTTTTCGAGTTCTTGTGCGTTGGTAACCGTTATGTCGTCAATGTAGAGACCGACGCCTTCGGAGAATTGTGGGAAGTAGGAGCCGCCCTCGAGTTCATAGAAAAACCTGAACGTGGCGACCTTGCCGGCGTAGTCGCTCAGCGCAATGCTGCGATTGGTGAATTCTGTTTCACCACGCTCGTCGGTGCCTCTCTGGGTGTAAACATCGCGCCAGCTTTGGCCATCGTCCAGCGAGATCTGCGCGTGGGCAACCTGCGTCATTGATGCAAAACCGAGGCGCGAGGCGAAGTTCAGCCGGCTCGTACCGCTGAGCATGATCTTTCGTTCCCAGACAAAATGCTGGTTGCTTGGAATGCTGTGGGCAAGATGGAGTGACAGCGAACCGTTCGCGGCGGCGTCTGTGGTGAACAATGGATAGGCACTATCGGTGGCGTCGGTAATAAATTCTGCGGTTTGCTCAGCACCTTCAACCGCTGTAAAGCTAGTAAGTGTGCCGCTGCGCATGCGGTAGCCTTGGGCAAAGTCAACCGGCGTAAAATCGAATCGTGTTGCCGTGTTTAGCACGGCCGTAGCCGGACCTGTTATCGCGTTCATTTGGTCAGCATCGCCAGCCGTTGTTGCGTCAAACACAAACACATCATAGTTGAAGGATTGCGGGACGCCGTTAATGACCACGTTGCTCAGGTTAACGTTGTAGACCTCGTCTTTGTCAGGCTGTGGCCAGGGCTCGCCGCTGTCAGCATCGAGTCCAAGCGGTATCCACACGAGCGTGTTGAGTCCGGAACCGTTTGCAACAGGCTCGAGCGTCGTGCTTATCGGCGCGCCATCACGAGTCATGCTTACTGTTGCGTTGCTGAAGTTGGCGTTTTTAAAACTAAATGACCAACGTGCAGGCACCACGGCGTGTGGCACGTAGGCGGGCGGCGGCCAGGCAACAAACCCGTCGCGGTTAGTGCCGTCAGCGAAAATGTTGTCGTCGAACACCCAGATAGCGTTGGTGGCAGAGGTGGTTGCGGTTGCCGGTACGTCACCGGTGCCCATTTCGAGGGTCGGCGGGTGCAATAACCAGCGTCTATGACCGACGGCGGCATTGTTGGAACCCGCGTCTTCCATGTAACCCGTGATTGAGTCCCAGCCCATGGTGCCAAGGGCAAGGTTAGAACTGCCAGCGCCGGTGTCGCCCGTAGATGTGTAGCAGGTGAGTGAGCTGGGTGGCGTATGCGTTAGAAAGCCGTTGGCTGCCATGATGAGGGCAGCGTCCTGGGCGCCCTGATTAAAGCTTTCCTGAAATGCAATGCTATCGGGAACACCCGCCAGCTCGCGGAACCAGTTGATGCGTAATGCAATGGCGTCTTTGTACAGTTGTGTTGTCGTGCCTGGGCTACAGGCAGCCACATTGCCCGTGAAGGTGAGTGGGGTATTTTCCGAGGCGTTGTACACCGAGTTAAAAAAGGCCTGCACTTGCTGGCGATTGGCTACGTCGATCGCAAAGCCGCCGGTTTGAGCAAAGGGTGCATTTGCCTGGGTGGTCAAGAGCCCGCCTGAGGTTTTGACCATCGGGCCGGTGTATTCGATTTGTTTTGGCTGCGCAATCTGTGACTTCTTGGCGCTGGCTGGAGCTGTTGCGAACAACACAGCCGGAATCAACAGCAGACTAAGCGTGGCCGCCAGAGCGCGAGGCGTACCTGGTCGAACACCACGGTTTGGTGTCTTGGTGCGTTGTACTAGCCCCATGTTCTCCCTGTTCCCCGGCCCCCGTTTTGGCCTACATCTAGGTGGTTAGATCAGGTCACTATTTTCTCGTAAGACGCTCGTAAGAACTGTAGAGGGCGTCTCATTCTCGCCTCAAAATACATGGATGTCGGCCACAGGCCTGGGGTAGTCGCGGGCGTTAAGAACCCGAAAATCGAGGTTCTGGCACGTGTCTGTAAACCACCGCGCCGCCGATAAGCAGGAAAGCTACAGAGACACAGAACACCCACTCATAGCCGAGTGAAGCCGCCAGCACACCGCCCAACAGTGGACCGATGGTGCCTGCAAGCTCTGAGGCGGTATTGGCAACGGCGAGGCGGGTCGGTAAGTCGGCTCGATTGCCGAACTCGAGGGTGAGATTTTGTGAGGAATTCTGGAACCCCTGCACAGCTCCACCCACGCCGATGAACACCACAAAGGCCATGAATAAGCCATCGGTAAACATCAGCAAGGCGGTGGCGGCGATCCAGAGAACAATGCTCAACAGGAAGGTTAGGCGAAATCCGGTGCGATCCGCGATGGCGCCCCAGGCAAGATTGGAAATGGTGGCCGATACCGTGAACGCAAAAGTGAGGCCGCCGAGCGTTGGTCCATCGAGTCCGATTGAGAGGCCGGCGTACAGAATGTAGAACGGCAACGCCATGCGACCCATGGTCGCAACCGCGCGAGCGACAAAGTAACGGGTGAAGGCGGGGTCGCTGCGCAGCAACTCGGGAAGATTCGCGAGGCTGTCCCCCAGGGCTTGCTTTGCGCGGACCTCCGGTGGTTCGGGTTCGCGCACGGCCAACAGCATCATCAAACCAAAGCTGGTGAGGATAAAGCCCATTAAAAATGTCCACGAATAGCCGCTGGCATCCGGTGTCTCGCCCAGCAACACGGCACCCGCGACAAAGGCAACGGCCGCTGAAACTATGCCGGCGAGGAAGTTTCGTAAACCCGTCAGGCGTCCGCGCTTTGAAACCGGAATAATCTTGGAATTCAGAAAATTAAAAATGACGCCCTGCATGCCAGAGAAGACCCCCAGCAAGGTCATGGAGACAAGCACGCCAATCAGCGCGGCCCGGCCCTCAAGAAAAAACCCGCTGAGTGCGATCATAAGTATGGTGCTGCGCATGAGCGCACCACTAACAAGGCCCACCGGCAGTACCCGCTTGCGGTGTGCGATCAGGTTGGCGGCCAGAAAGGGTGTGAGCGTCATGCCGAGCGCCTGCAGCGACAGAGCCAGACCGACGACAAACTCAGAGCCCCCAGAAAGCAGCATGAGATACGCAGGCATAAATGTGGGCGCGTTCACCAGGCGGAAGCCGGTTTGCCCGAGCATGCCGTGCGCCAGCAACGCGATGTAGTTGCGTGTTAGGTGGCGTTGCACATCAAGTTGATAGCGCCGCTCTGCTCGGTTATCTGCTGGGGTCAAGTACTACTCTGTTGTGGGCTATGTAACCAGTGTACCGCCAAATGCGACTCGGCCTGCACCCGATGGTGCGTAGATAACATGTGTATTGGCGACTGGGCGATCTAGATGCTGTGCAACGATGGCCGCTATGCGCTTGGCCTCCGCGGCTCGCTTAGTAGAACCAGGGTCTGCGTCTCGTTTGAGAACTTCAACAAAAGTGGGGCGAATCGAGGCCTCGAGGTTGGTTGCGTTCTCGACGTAGTGTGCCCGCGGCAGATAATGCAGCTTTACCCAGGTGCCGCCCGGTGCGGAGTCGAATAGCTCGCCAAGTGCATCAGTCAAATTCGCGAGCGCGTCGGCGCTGACGGGCTGCTGAGTAGCGTCTTCGATGAGTTCGAGCGTTACGATGGGCATGCGTGCGGCCTTTATTAGTCTGTTGGGCAGTTTGTTGGGTAGTGCGTTGTGGTTAGGTCAGTGGCCGATGGTCGCCGTTGGGTCCTGGAGTGATGTGCAGCAGACGTGTGGGTTCGAGCAGATGCACGTTGTGCCATTCGCCCTTGGGTACTACGGTTGCGTCACCTGCAATCAGGTCGGTGTGTTCGTTGGGGCTAGACTCAAAGGTCACACGAATCGCACCGCTGATCACGTAGAGCAGCTCATCACCGTCGGGGTGTAGTTCGCCGTTATGTGGAGGGTCCTCGGTGAGGTCGACAATACCCACGGTCATGCCCGGCAGGCGTTCTGGAGGTCCCGGCTTCTGCTCATTGGCCGTGATGTTCATTTGCGCATCGATCAGGAAGGCGAACCTGGCTGGATCTATTTTGGTGGCGGTCATTGTTGAGTGTCCCTGACTGGTGTCCCCGACTGGTGTCCCCGACTGGTGTCATAGTGGTTAATAGCTCTACTTTGCACCTGTTTGGCACCCGATACACTGCAGTGGCGGTGATTTTCCAAACGGCGCTAGAATAAGGCATGAGTGAAGCTACCGAACAACTGCCCGATGCGGCGGCTGAGAGCGCAAAGTACGAGTCCAAATCCCACGGCTCAGTGCAGCGTGCCAGTGACCTTTTCAGTCGCGAAGAGATTGCGGCGTTTATCGCACCCAGCGCATCGCGTGGGTTGCTGCTGGTGGCCCATTGCTGGTTGATGATACTTGCCATCTGGTGCGTTGGGGCGCTGGTTGCGGGCTCGGCGCTGCCGCTGATTGCTAA
>CAZSYU010000024.1:3552-50497 GCA_964611345.1 uncultured Pseudomonadales bacterium | reverse complement strand
TTACCAGACACCAACACCACATCTCGCCCGGCGCCTGGTAAAAGCGGCACCCTGCACTGTGTTATCGCTGGATGGTCCGGTCCATGGGTTGCGCGAAGTTAACGCCGGCGGCCGCAAGGCCTTCTGGGATGAAATCAAACGCGCTGAAGCCACCAGTGACATGATCGCCGATTGGAACTGTGCCATTGAGGTAACCAAAGCGCGCTTTGCAGGCGCGGGCGTGAAGCTTGGCTATTACGGGCTGTCGATGGGCTCCATCTTTGGTATTCCACTGATCGCGGCGCGGGGCGATATAGACATCGCCGTGCTGGGTTTACTGGGCACAACCGGCGCTGTTGAGCACCTCCGCGATACCCTGCTCGCGGCAGCCCCACAGGTCAATTGCCCACTGTTGTACCTGATGCAGCTCGAAGATGAGCTGTTTGACCGAATGGGGTATCTTGAACTCTTTGACGCTCTGGGCAGCGCAGATAAACGCCTGCACGCTAACCCAGGTCTGCACCCGGACATTACCCGTGAAGAAGTCAACGCCGCCTTCGACACGCTGAACAGCATTTGCAAGAACCAGGCGTACTAGAGAGAGAACATCATGAGCGAAGCACATACCCTCGAGCGCGTCCCTGCTAACTGGAAGGTGAAACGTCTGGCTGCCGCACTGGGTGCCGAGGTCACGGGCATGAGCATCGCCAAAGCAACCGAGAGCGATGTCGCCGCCATTTGGGATCTGCTGCATGAGCACGAGGTGCTGTTCTTTCCAAACCAAAGCCCGACTACCGACGAACACGTTGCCTTCGGTCGCAACTTTGGTCAGCTCGAAGGGCATCCCAATTTAAAGAATGCATTTATCGATCACCCCGAAATTTTTGAGCTTGCGGCAACGCAGGGCGGTATCGCTGACGAGTGGCACACCGACATCACCTTTCAGGACAGCCCCGCACTAATGTCGGTGCTGCACATGGTGAAGTGCCCAGAAACCGGCGGCGACACCATGTGGTCGAGCATGAATCGTGCCTATACAGAACTTTCTGAGCCCATGAAAGAAATGTGCGAAGGCTTGAGTGCGCTGCACGATGCGCTGCCCCACAACCGTCCCGACAAAACCGCCGTGCACCCGGTGGTCCGCGTTCATCCGGTAACTGGCAAAAAAGGTTTGTACGTTAACGAACACTTCACTCGCCGCATTGTGGAAATGAACGCTGAAGAATCTGACATGCTGTTGCGGCACCTCACCAAGTGGGTGAGCAATCCGCGGTTTACCGTTCGTTACAACTGGACTCCAGGCACCATTGCCATGTGGGACAACCGCTGCACCCAGCACTTTGTGGTTAACGACTTCGAGGGCGAACGCATCATTCAGCGTGTGACCATCATGGGCGACAAACCAGAAGGCGTTGGCGCACCGCGCTGGCAGCCGCACATGCGCTCTGGACCCATGTCAGCCACCAGCCGCTTTGATCGTCAGCTACACAAACATTTGCACGCCGGCAATCCACAAGGCGGACAAATGGATGGCTAAGCGTGCACTAGCTAAAACTCGAGAATAGCACGACCGCTGATCTTGCCTTCTTCCAGTGCAGTGGTGGCCTCATTGATCTGATCGATCGAGTAACGCTCGGTGACCAATTCTTCCAGTGGCAAATGGCCATCCGCATGCCACTTTAGGAAGGTAGGAAAATCACGATCGGGGGCGCACGAGCCGCCTATGCTGCCGCGAAACTGCTTCTCGTTGATGAGCATGTCAATCGCATTCAACTCAACCGGCGTAGATGGCACACCCACCAACACTGCAGTGCCACCAACCTGCTCACCAAAGTGGCAGGTGCGACACGCCGGAGCGATCTGTTCCATAGTTTGCCGCAACCCAATGCAGTCGAAGGTGTAGTCCGCACCACTGACTACTTGGCGCATAATCGTATGTTCGCCCTCGCGCACCGTCATGGCGTGAATCGCAGCGACCGCGTCTTCGCGCCCGGCATTGATGGTATGGGTAGCACCAAAGCGTTTGGCAAACTCGAGTTTTGCGTCATCTAGATCAACGGCAATAATCGGGTTTGCCCCTGCCATGCGAGCTCCGACCACTGCTGACAACCCTACGCCACCAACCCCAAATATCGCGACACTTTCGCCAGCCTTAACGTTGGCCGTGTTAATCACCGCGCCTGCGCCGGTCATTACGGCACAGCCGATAATGGAGGTAACGTCCTTCTTTATGTTGGCATCGGTCTTCACAACGTACTGTTCGTCACAGATGGTGTGATCGGCCCAGGTAAACACGTTTTCTGATTGTGCCGTGCCCCCGGCAACCTCAAGCGTGGCTCGCACCGGCAGGCCAGTGGCCTCTTTAGCTGCACGCGGCACCCAAGTGACAAGCACCGTGTCACCCTCAGCAACGTGCGTGACCTCACTGCCTTTCTTGAGAATAACGCCAGTTGCCTCGTGACCCAGAATAACCGGGGAAGTACGCTCGCGATGCATCTGGTGGAGCTGCGAATGACACACGCCCGAAGCGTACTGCTTAACCACAACTTGCGTGGGGCCAGGATCGGGTAGAGTTAGGTCTTGAACTTCCAGTGCGCCGGGTTGCTGTGGCAACACCACTACTCTTGCTGCGGTTCCCATCGTGATCTCCCCTGTGTGTATCAAGCAATCAGTTACTGGTTCGTAAGGCTACACTGGTCTGGCCGCGCACGGCACCGCTGGCATCAAGAAACTCAACCCGCACCCGATTTTCGGCCGCACGATCAGGAACAAACCCTGCGCCGCCGACAAAGATACTGAAGGACGGTGTACCACCTGCCGTGGCCGTAAATGTCGTGGTGCTTGTCACCGGCTCCGACGCATCAATACACGCACCAGCCGAGTTTGTTTGGCAGATGCCCAGAGACACCGGTAAGTTCACACCGAAGGTATCTACCGTGGCCGTCAATGCAGCGGCGCTACCCAAGTTCACGGTAGCCACTGCAAAGGCGGCAGAGCCAGTGTTGCCTGGCAAATCAAGAAAGCCATTGGCGCCTGGTGTAGCCGCCAACGCCACCACATCGGGCACGGGCACACTCGAACCCGACAACAACAGCGTGTTTAGCCCTGCCACACTAGAGGCATTAGATGCATTGGCGCACGAAAATCGGAACTGAGTTTCGATGGGCGCAAACACTTCAAGCAATTGCATCGTGATGAGATACGTTTGCACGGCACCCGCTGCGATATTGGACGGCGTGTTAGGCAACCCAACAACTGCGTTGGTGGTTGGGTTAGTGCGCTGATAGTCAAAGGCAATGGGCGCGCTCGAATCCAGGACAAGTGCACAGTCGGTTGCAGTCACATTACCGCCGTTAATGACGGAGACAAACGCAGACAGGGTTGCACCTACTTGTCCCGAACGACTCGTTGGCAAGATCGCTGCTGACAGGGCTGTCCGATCTGCCAACCAGTCAAAACCTGCCAGCGATTGCGTCGCAGGGGGAAACGCTTGTCGACCAGACCCACTCACATCTGCCAGTGCCACGAGCAGCCCCGACGCGGCACCCACGGCGTTACCACCTACTGTTCCAAAGGGCGGATCAAGCAAAGTGGCGATGAAGTTCGAGCTAGGACTGAGCGAGAACGGGTCTTGCCGTGTGAGGTTGGTGCGCGAGGTGGTCTCAATGCTTTGACCAAGCCCGAGTTGAAAGGGGTTGAAGGTTTGCGCCGGGTTGTTGATGTTTAACACAAAAATATTTCGCGCCGGATCGCCATCCACAACGGCAACCAAAGACTCATCTGCGCTTGCCACCATATGACTGACACCTGGCAAAGACGCGGAAAAGCTTGTTGGCGCAAGTGGTAACGACCCTGAGAGCCGAGCGGAATTTCCGCTGCCATCGGCGGGCGCACTGAATAACTCAACCAGCGCTGGGTTTTCCTGGGCTGCGTTGTACAGCACAGACTCACCAATAATCAGTACATCTTCCTGGTTGGTAAACCCGGCACCAAACACGGGTGCCGGGTTTATCTTAGTGGCAATACCCGGCACTGCAAGATTCACCGTGAAGGTGTCACCAGGGCCAACGGAACCGGCAGGAATGGATCGATAGAAGGCGCGCTGGCTGTTTTTATCGATTTCAAATTCGAACACCTGCTCATCAACAACAGCACCCTGATTCACCTGTATCGCGCTGCTTACAGTCACCCGATCGGAGTCGATTTCAACCATACGTAGCGGTTCAGAGCGTAACGGGGCTGTGCTACCAAAGGGACCTGGGCCTACGCCACTGCGCCACAGGAAACGCCGGGAATTGGCACTAAACTGAAACTCACTGGGGCTGTAATTTGTCTCGGGAGCGGGAAAATCAATAATACGTGAATTCTCGGGCTCTGTTAAAAAGGACAGCCGTAACTGAGGCTCGGCACCAGCGAGGTCAACACGATAAACAAGCACGCGTCCATCCGGACTCATCTCCATGTCACCAATAGTCCCGCCGGCTGGCAAAGTATCGGTAATAAGTCGATGTTCACCCGGTGTTTCGACATCGGCCACAAACAATCGATCGGTGCCGGTTGTCACATTCCGCAGTGCAAAAGCGACATTACTGCTGCCATTCACACCCGTGAAGAGAATCGGCGATTCGACGCCCACCACACGAGGTGCGTTTAGCACCTGCGAACTGCCTGGTGTGTTGATATCAACAACAAACAGATCATCAAAGCTTGCGGCATCAGCAGTGAAGGCAACGTATACCATGTGTCGGCCGCCGTTGACCGGCAACACCCGACCTACGGTTGCGTTTGCGGGCAAAGGCGAACCCAGCGTCACTGGCGGCCCAACCACCAGTGAATTACCAACGCGGGCGACGTCGACAAACTGCACGACAAAGTTGCCGTCTTGGTTAGTATCAGTACGTGTCAACAGGCGCTCGGCATGAACCACCGCGCTCGACATCAGGACAAACATCAGTACAAGAAGTACCAGCGATGCATCCAGTGGACCCCGAGCGTAATCAGGCAAGCGCATATCAGCTTCGCAATTTAACCAGCGCTGTACCGAGCACCCGCGTCTCGTCAGCCTCATTCACCAGGGTCAAATCGATCTCTACCACGCCCTCATCTTCATCAATGTCAGTGACTACGCCGCTGATGCGATGAACGACATCGACAATAACCGGCGCCCGAAATATGGTGTCGACATTTTGAATTTCTGCCTCAGGTGCCCAGCGATGGATCATGGCCGCTAAAAAACCCTGACTCATAATTCCAGGCACGAGCGCCCCGGGGAAGCCTTCACCACGTGCGTGATCGTGATCGGTAAAGCGCGGTGAATTCCAGCCTGATGCCGCACCGAAGCGCTGCACATTGGCAATGCTGGTATCCGGTTCGAACACCGGTAGCTCCACACCAAACTCAACATCAGACAGTTTTTCAATGGTCATGGTTATCTGGCCTTACACTAGGCATTCAGTCGGCTGGCTTTTCGCGTATGACAACTGACGTATCGGCACTGGCCACAGCAGTGTCGCTTTCGTCGTAAACTTCCATTCGAATTACAAAAAACACCATACGACCCGAGCGTCCCGTCTTGGTGTAAATATCCTGCATGTGACTCTTGCCCGTCAGTTCTACATCGGGACGAATCGGCGCCTTGGGCGAGACGGCCTTGCCGGCATCCATGCCCAACCCCGCAACCCTGGGAAAGCCTTTGGGCATGCGCTTACCAGGTTGCAGACTGGTCGCGATGGTCGGTGGCGCCTGAAAGTCTTCGTGTGCAGGGTCGGTATAGCGCGGGGCAGTCTCGCCACAGGCGACGGCGTAGTCTGCCAGTGCCTGCGCGCTGAAAGAGAATTTCTTTTCGTCGAACACCTTGAAGAGAAATTCTTCTTTTAGCGCGTCAACGTCCAGGGGTTTCTTGTCCTGAGCGTTGCCGTCGTGGGTCGCCGCGCTACTCATGCCGCATGCTCTTTAAAGGTTACCGCTTCGAAGTCACCCGACTTCAGTGCAGCCACCAGATCGACTTCCGTTTTTATCTCAACCTTGAAACGGGTGGCGCAACGACCAATGTGACTCACGATATGTGCGTCACTGCCGCCAATGCCTTGATAGCTCAGTTCCTCAGCCATCGACTGGGCTATTTCATCTTCGTTACCCCGGCTACCGCCGTTGTAGATTTCGACAATGCGCACCCCTTCGGGAATGCCGTGTTCTTCGATATGCGCGGACATACCAACGCGCACTCGACCGGGGTGGCACGGCACAGCAACTGCGCCATGTTTTTCTGCGGCTGCCATAACATCTGCGAGCTTCAGTGTGATGTTGCCAAAATCAAATTCGTCGGTGAGTGCTTTGGTGACGCCAAACACCAGCACATGGCCATATTCCGTTTCTACCTCGGCACCCTTCAAAATGGCGAGATCAAATTTCTCGGCCAGTTCAGAGTAGTCTGATTCGAAATCAAACTGACGATGTTCCGTGAGCACAAAGCCATCGATGGGCACATTGCGCGTGGTAATCCACCGGCAATAGTTCTGCACTTTGGCGCGGCCGTCATCGGATTTTATGGAATGGGCGTGTAGATCCAGAATCACGCGCGATCTCCTTACAGGTGCTAATACCAATTCTAACCTTGCAAACGCGTGCCCGCGAGTGAGATACACTAGGCGTTTGTAAGTAACAAGACACAAAACGCTCCAATGTCAGCACCTTCCCAGTCTTCCCGCTGTTCGGCCCGCGCCGGTTCTAGCACATCACAGGATGACGTTGAGGGCTGTGTGGTGGAGTTTGTGGAGCCCAGTGGCAGCAGCCGCAAAGTGCCTGTGCTGCAGGGTCAAAGCCTAATGGATGCAGCACTTGTCGCAGGGGTCGAGGGCATTGTCGGGCAATGTGGCGGCGCCATAAATTGCGCAACCTGCCTGTGTGAATTTGACTCAGACCAATTATCCCAGCTGCCTGTTCAGCACCCCGATGAGACGGAGCTGCTGCACTTTGTTGATGAGGCCTCAACAAACTCTCGATTGGCGTGCCAACTGCATGGCAGCCCGGCAGTGCACGGCCTGGTTGCGCGGGTGGTAGTGAGCACTGGGTCGCCCGCCAACTGAGTACTGTCTGACAGAACATATACCTGCCTGGCAGAATGCTTTACTGGGAGACTGCAACGCCCGTATTCTTTCAAGCGGCGCGCCCCATGGTGCCCCGGCCCACCCCGGTATTCGTCCATCCTGAGCTTCGGAGCTGCTCGATTTTCTCTTCCCTACCAGCGTTTTTGTCAGCTTGCTGCCGGCGGTCAAATGCCTGCCTACGGGGTCTGGCTGCGCTCGCCGCACTGAGCCTTTTGGGCGCAAGCGACCTGCCCCGTGCGCATGCAAGCAGCGCCGAGTCGCCGGAGTTTGTGCTGGACGTTGGTGATGGGCCAGCTATTGCTCTGCCACTAGCGCCCGAGGCTGACATTACGCTCGACGGCGTACTGGATGAGCCCGCTTGGCAACTGCTCTCGCCAATCACCAACTTCGTCTCAGTTGACCCCGACACCCTCGAGCCTGGGCCACATGCCACACGCATGTACATGTTTTATACCGAGCGCGGTCTGTATCTTGGTGCAGAAATGGAACAAGACCCGGACACCTTGCTTGAACGTCTGTCGAGCAGAGACCAGGGCCGACTCAACCGCGACGCTTTTTCCTTTACGCTCGATACCTCGGGCGAAGCACGCTATGGGTTTTGGTTTCAAACCAGCCTTGGCGACAGCGCCACCGACGGCACCATTTTACCCGAAGCACGTTACTCCACAAACTGGGATGGCGCGTGGCAGAGATCGAGCACCCGAACCGAAGATGGCTGGAGCGTGGAGTTTTTCATTCCCTGGTCAATTCTGAGCATGCCAAAAAACAGTGGCACGCGAACGGTGGGAATTTTCGCATCGCGACGCGTTGCTTACCTGAATCAGCGCTGGGCGTGGCCGGCATTGCCGTTCACCCAATCGAAGTTTTTTTCGCGCTACCAAAAACTGGAAGTCGAAAACGTGTCTCCCCGGCAACAGTGGGCCGCGTTCCCTTACGCGTCCGTCACACGCGATAGCATAGACCAAGAGACCCAATACAAAGCAGGCGCCGAGCTGTTTTGGCGGCCATCAACGAATTTCCAGGCCACCGCCTCGCTAAATCCCGATTTTGGCACCGTTGAAAGCGACGACGTTGTTGTTAACTTCAGCGCTAATGAAGTGTTCTTTCGCGAGCGGCGCCTGTTCTTTCTAGAGGGTGTGGAAATATTCGACACCTCTCCGCGTTCTGACCCACGAAGCAATTTCAATCCTCTGTCACTGGTAAATACCCGGCGTATTGGTGGCAGCGCATTAGATCCAGATATACCAGACGGCGTTACTGTAGACAGTGCCGAACTTGGCCAACCAACAGAACTCCTTGCCGCAATCAAGGCGACCGGCCAAATCGGCCAATTGCGTTATGGCGTGTTAAGTGCCTTTGAAAACGACATCAAATTTGATGGCCAGGGGGCAAGCAGCATTGGCCCGAACGGCGAAGAGCTGCCAGGTGGTGACATCAATCTGCGCCAAACTGGCCGCGACTATAATGTAGTACGCGCACTGTATGAGCCCGACACAGATGGCGCCTACATTGGCATTGGCGTGCTCAGTTCCGCCGTGACCCACCCGGATCGCGATGCTTATGTGCATTCTGTAGATGCGCACTACTACACTGCTGACCGGAAGTGGAACGCGGACGCGCAGCTGGTGGTTTCCGACATTAGCGACGAAGCCACAGGCGTCGGCGGCTTCACCGACCTGCGCTGGGTACCTCAACAGGGAATACAGCACAATCTGCAACTGGAGTACTTCAACGCAGATCTCGACGTTAACGACCTGGGGTTTCAGCGCCGCGCGGATACCTACGGCGCGCGCTATTCGTTCTCCAAAGTAAACTCGTCGATCACGGGATTTCAGAGTGTGCGTACCTCAGGATTTTTAGGCGGCGGCTGGAACACCGCCGGCCGTTTGATCCTCGCTGGCTCCAACTTTCGCCAGGATTTTCTGTTGGATAGTTTGAATCGCATTAGCTGGGGCGTCGGCCTGAGCCCGGAGCGCTTCGAAGATCGCAACAGTTTTGGCAACGGCACCTACAAGATCGACACACGCTGGGACGGACGCCTGCAATTTGGCACTGATAACACCCGTCGGCTCGCTGCGTCTATTGAGTCCAGGGTAATGCAGGAAGATCTGGGTGGCTGGTCGCGAACCTACCAAGCGGGTCTCACCTGGCGCATGTCAGATCGCATGACCAGTGAACTGTCGGTGCGCCACACCGAACGCGATGCCTGGCTGTTGCACACCGGCGAAGACACGATGGCCACCTTTAAAAGCACCAGCTGGTCACCCAATTTCACGCTCGACTATTTCCCAACCGCACGCCAGCAGTTTCGCATTGCGCTGCAATGGGTAGCCATTGATGCTCGCGAGCGCGACCTCTTCACCATTCCGACCACCGCCGGCCGGCTGCTTGCGCGCACACCGATACCCGGCGAGAGCGAAGACTTTACGGTGTCGCGGGTCAATCTGCAGGTGCGTTATCGCTGGGAAATCGCACCCCTGTCAGACTTGTTTCTGGTGTACACCCGGGCCAGCAGCCTGGACAGTGCGCCCGGCTCAGACTTCGGGGAACTGTTCAGCGATAGCTTTAACCAGCCATTCGCTGAACAACTCGTACTTAAGCTCCGGTATCGGCTCGGCTCTTAACAAGCAACTCTTAAGCTAGAGCATCTCTGAAGCTATTAACTCCAGCGCTTCAGGGTTTTGCGTACCGATCAGCATCGAGCCAACATGACCCTTGCTGCCAGCCTGCTTCCAACGGCCGAGGCGTTCCTTGATACGCTCTGCCGGACCCACCAGATGACAGGCATCGATTAGCTCGGCAGGAACCGCTGCCATCGCTTCGTCTTTTTTGCCTGACAGAAACAGATCCTGAATTTTTACAGCGGCGTCTTCGAAGCCCAGCGCTTTGCAGTAGTTATTGTAGAAGTTCTTGTCACGAGCACCCATGCCACCGATGTACAGCGCCATGTTGCCGCGAATGGGCTTCATGCATTCGTCAACGTCATCACCCATCACGCAGGTAACAAAGGGTGCGATGTCAAAGTCGAGCATCGACTTGTCGCCTGCGGCGGCAAAACCTTTTTCGATGGGTTCGGCAAACACGGAATACTTTTCGGGATCCATCCACACCGGGAAGAAGCCGTCGGAAACTTCCGCTGCTGCCGCAACACCTGCCGGCGTGATGGTAGCTGCGTAAATTGGAATGTCTTCCTCGCAGTGCATGATGCTCTTCAGCGGCTTGCCCAGACCCGTGGAGCCAGGACCTGCATAGGGCATTTGGTATTCCTTGCCCTCGTAGGTCAGCGCAGCCTCGCGAGCAAAGATTTTTTTCATGATCTCGGTGTATTCCTTCAGGCGGGTTACCGGCCGGCCATAGCGCTCGCCGTGCCAACCTTCAACAACCTGCGGGCCGGACGCACCCAGCCCAACAATGAACCGTCCTTCAGACATGCTGGCCAACGACATCGCCGTCATTGCCGCCATGCTGGGCGTGCGCGCCGGCATCTGCATGATGGCTGTGCCGACCTTGATTTTGCTGGTTTGCGCCAATATCCACGCAGCGGGTGTGATCGCATCCGAGCCATAGGCTTCAGACGTCCAGATGGAGTCGTAGCCAAGGCTTTCTGCCTTGTGGATTGGCTCCATCGGAATGTTCATTTTGCGGCCCGAATAGCCTGCGATAATACCTAACTTCATGGCGTTCCCCCCTACGTGAATAGTTATCAATCAGCCCATCAATCTAGCAGATGCGCGGCTGGGACTGAACCCGCGCATGGTTTAGAGTCAGCGCATGCCAAGCATCAGAACCCGATTACTCAACGTTTTCCTGCGCCACACCGTGAAGAAGCACCTGTCTAACACGGAGCTGACTCCCCGGGAAATCGCCAGAACCCGAGCGCGTATGGACCGAACGGGACGCACAGCTGGTGCCCGCAAGGCCTCCAAAGTGAATCACGAAACCGCGCAATTGGGCGGTGTAGCGCTGTCCTGGACCGAACCCAAGGGTGCGGCTGAAAGCCCGCGACCGGTGATTTTACACATGCATGGCGGCGCCTATGTTGTGGGTTCGTCTGACGCTTACCGCCCGTTTGCCGCTAACCTCGCGTTGGCGGCCGACGCCCGCGTCGGTGTGCTGGATTACAGCCTCGCGCCAGAAGCGCCGTACCCTGCCGCAGCCAACGACGCCATGGCCGCGTATCGGGCACTGTTACAGCAGGGCGTGCCGGCACAACGCATCGTGATAAGTGGCGATTCTGCCGGCGGCAACCTGGCGCTCGTTACGCTGCTGAAAATCAAGGAAGCCCGGCTGCCGACCCCGGCGGGGGGCATATTGCTGTCGCCCTGGACAGATTTAACCGGCAGTGGCGAATCGGTGACAAGCAATGCGCAGAAGGATCCCATGCTGCCCGGAGCACGCTTACCTGAAGCTGCCCATCTTTATGCGGGTGACAACGACCTGCGCAATTGGCGCATCTCGCCGTTGTTTGGCGACTACCACGGCTTACCACCACTCACCATCCACTGCGGCAGCAGCGAGATTTTGCTTGATGATTCGCGCCGGGTGGCCGCTTGCGCGCGCGAGGCTGGTGTCGATGTGCGGTTGAAGGTATGGCCCGAGGCGCCGCACGTGTTCCCGGCGTTTGCCGATGTGCTACCAGAAGGCAAGGCAGCACTTGCAGAGATTGCGCACTGGCTGAGCGAACAACTGCCAGACCGCGGCGCGATCGACCGGGCGCTTGGCGCCAGAGACGCGGTCCCAGAGACCTGACTAGAGGCGGGAGTCGAGATATCGCATGATATCCATCGACTCATACATCCAGCGCTCACCGCCGTTCTGATCGGTGATTTTTAGGCAGGGCACGGTGCCCTTGCCACCCCCGGCGAGCAACTCTTCTCGAGCCCCAGGGTCTCGCTGGGTATTACGAATGGGCAATTCCACGCCTTTGCCGTCGAGAAAGCGACGCACCATGGCGCAGAATGGGCAGGAATCGTATTGGTAGAGAACGTAAGATTCTTTCATTGTTCAATTATGAACGAATCCGAGGTTTTTTCGACCTGCGATCGTTCACAACGACGTAAATCAGTTGTGACTTTTTATCGCAATTCCCTGTGCCGAAGGCGCTTTTCGCGCCGCTGGCTGAGCTTTTTGCGTATTGTCGGTACCATAGCCCTGTATCACACGCACCATCCAGAGACGTCCAACAATTATGGCAAAGAAGAAAAAAACCAGCGAAAACAAAGACGTTAAACGCGTACGCACCCTCTTTGTTTTGGGCCTCGTACTTATTGTCGGTGCGGTGGTCGGTTATGGGCTGCTGTACAGCACCGGAGTCACCGACAAAATTAGCACCGCTGGTGGTTACTCTGAAGGCACGCATTATGACCTGATTGAGGACGCAGAAACGCGGCGCGATGGCGCGCCGGTGACGGTGACTGAGTACTTCTCGTACGGCTGCATACACTGCAAGAACTTTGAACCGCTCATCAGAGACTTCAAACGCACATTGCCCGCCGGGGCAGAGCTTGAGCAGGTGCCGGTAACCTTTAACGCGAGCTGGTCGCTGCTTGCCAGGGCGCATCTTGCACTGGCCTCTATTGATGGGCTTGCCACCAATCACGACCGCCTCTTTGGCGCTATTCATGACTCGCGCCGCCAGTTCACCTCCGCTGAGCAGATCGCCGATTTTGTCGCTGGCAAAGACGGTGTTACACGCGAAGCTTTTCTGAGTGCGTTCAACGCCCCAAACGTGCGGCGCAAACTGGCCAAGATTGACGCCACCATGCGCACGGCACAGCTTACATCTGTGCCTTCGCTGGTGGTCGACGGTCGCTATCGTATAAATATGAGCGATGTTAGTCGCCCGCAAGCTCTGAAGGTGGCGCGGTTCCTGGTTGAGCGAGAGCTCGCAGGCACGGGCACCGACGCCGCCACTCAATAGCCACTTGCACCACTAGGTCACAAGCCGTACTCACCCAATGAATGACATCGATGCATTGCTGCAAACCATCACCCTTACTGCCGGTAGCGCCTGGGCGAGTGGTTTAAACCTGTACGCCACGCTGGTGGCTCTGGGTGTTGCAGGTGCAACCGGTTACATCGATTTACCCTCGGGTCTTGCTGTGTTGCAAGATCCCATTGTTATTGTGGTTGCCGGTTGCATGTTCTGCGTGGAATTTTTCGCCGACAAAATTCCAGGCTTTGATTCAGTGTGGGACGCAATACACACCTTCATACGCATCCCGGGTGGTGCGTTGCTGGCCGCCGGCGCCGTTGGCGAAGTCACACCCGCACTGAGCATTGCAGCCGCACTGCTGGGAGGTGGCGTTACCGCCGCTACGCACTCGGTTAAAGCGGGCAGTCGCGCTCTGATCAACACTTCGCCTGAGCCCTTTAGCAACATAGCGGCGTCGGTTACCGAGGATACCGCCGTGTTTGCGGGGCTATGGCTGGCGTTAAAGCAGCCGCTTGCCTTTGCCATTGCGTTTGGCCTGTTTCTGCTGGCCTTAGTTTGGATTTTACCGCGCTTGTGGCGCGGGACGCGTTCGCTGCTTGATCGACTTGGTCGCTGGCTTGGCATGTCGCCAACTCAAGGCCACACGGCGAGTAACAGCTCACAACCACCACCAGGCTAGCGCTGTGGCTGCCCGCAAACCTGCCAGGAAAAAAACGCCGCGCAGCAAGAAGAAGTCCCGGAAGACTAGCCGTGCGAGCACCAATCGTCCCAGCTTGCTGTGGCGCCTGACAAAAATTGGTTTTGTACTGGGGCTTCTGGGCTGCGTTGTCGTGGGCGGTTACCTGTTCCATCTGGATCGTACTATTACCAAAACCTTCGAAGGCCGACGTTGGTCCGAACCTGCACAAGTCTACGCACAACCACTGGAACTCTTCACCGGCGTTGCGCTCTCGCAAGCGGAACTGGTGTATGAGTTACAACGTGTGGGCTATGCGCGCCGCGGCACCACCGACGTACCCGGCACATTCAACATCACCGGTAACCGCTTGCGCGCCTACCTGCGCGGTTTTGAGTTTATGGATGGCTACCGCGATGCCGTGCGCATTGAAGCCAGCTTCGCTGGCAAAACTCTAACCGCACTCACCGCCAACGGCGAACCCGCCGTTATCGTCCAGCTTGAACCACCAAGCATTGGCAGCTTTTTCCCCAGCCACGGCGAAGATCGCGTCATTTTGACACCCGAGCAGGTGCCACCGCTGTTACGCGAAGGACTAAAGCTGGTCGAAGACAAAAACTTTGAGAAGCATCTGGGTTTTGACCTGCGCGGCATACTGCGCGCCGTTTGGGTAAATTTACGCGCCGGCGAACGCCAGCAGGGCGGTAGCACACTCACTCAGCAACTTGTCAAAAGCTACTTCCTCGATAATCGCCGCACCTACGGGCGCAAACTGCGCGAGCTGGCCATGGCCATCATTCTCGAAGCCAGGTTCGAGAAGGCCGACCTGCTAAACGCCTACATCAACGAAATCTATCTCGCACAAGACGGCGCCCGTGCCATCCACGGCTTTGGCCTGGGTGCAGAATTCTATTTCAACAAACCGCTGGCAGAGCTGGACACCCAGGAAATCGCGCTCTTGCTAACCGTGATTCGCGGCCCAACCCACTACAACCCCTGGCGCTATTCTGAGCGGGTGCGCGAACGCCGCGATCGCATTATTACCACGCTGGCCGAAGGCGGCCTGATCGATCAGGCCGAGGCTACCCAGGCCGCCCGTGCCCCGCTTGCGCTGGCTGGCACCACCCGTCCTGGGGGTTCCTATTACCCGGCCTTTATGGACCTGGTGCGCGACCAGCTAAACAACAGCTATCCACCAAAAGCCCTGGCGAGCCAGGGCTTGCGAATTTTCACCACCCTTAAACCCATAGTGCAGGACAGGCTGCAAGACAGCGCCAACAAGGCCCTGGCCCAAATCGAGGTGCAAAAACCCGCCACCACCGCCAACGACAACCCCCTGCAGGTCGCCGCCGTCGTGACGCAATCCCAAACCGGCGACGTCCTTGCACTACTCGGCGGGCGCGGGCGCGGCGGCTACAACCGGGCACTAAAGGCCTCCCGCCCCGTCGGCTCCCTCATCAAACCCGCCGTTTATCTAACGGCGCTCGAACGGCCCGACTTCCACCTGGCAACACAGATCCAGGACACCCAGGTAAACCTCGCCCAACCCAACGGCGAGACCTGGACACCCAGCAATTTCGATGAAGAGGTTCACGGCAGCGTACCGCTCATCCGAGGATTGGCAGATTCTCTCAACCTCGCCACCGTGCAATTAGGCCTACAACTGGGTGTGCCGGAGATCACGTCGCGTCTCGAGGAACTCGTTGCCGACTTCGAGCCCAACCCCTACCCGTCAATGCTACTTGGCGCCGTTAACATGAACGTGCTGCAGGTAAATGAGCTGTATGGCAACTTCGCTAGCGGTGGATTTCATTCGCGCCCCAAAGCCGTCATCGCGGTACTGGATGAGACAAACACACCGCTAAGCCGCTACCCGTTGCAAACTACACAGAGCATTGGCAGCGATGCAGTAGCCCAACTCACTGAAGGTATGCGTGTTGCCATGCAACGTGGCACCGGGCGTAGTTCACAATTGGCGCAGCAAGGCGTTGCGGGTAAAACCGGAACCTCAAATGACTTCCGCGATAGCTGGTTCGCAGGTTTTGACGCTGCAACGCTTGCCGTGGTGTGGGTGGGGTTCGACAACAACAACTCGACCGGGCTAACCGGAGCCTCAGGGGCACTACGCGTATGGGATACGTTTATGACCAACACTCCATTGGCGCCGCTGCAGCCCACCATTGCGAGTAGCGAAACAGGAGGCATGCAAACTAAGCAATTCGATTTCAACACCGGGCTGGCTGCGGTCACAGGCTGCGCGCGACTCACCAGTGAAGGGGTGCTCGCGCCGGTAGAACTGGTAAGTGTGCCACTACCAACCGATGTCGAACTGCCTTACCTACCAGACTGTGAAGATCAAACGGGTACAAGAATTGGTAAAAGAAATCTTGGTGATCGACTACGGCACTGGTTCGGTCCAGACTAACCATCACCCACAGCTCACGATCGGCACCAGAGATCTGCGCCCGAGACCCCTACCAGAGATCCCAAAATGTTCAATTCCTACTTCACGCGCCTATCAAACCTAAGCCTGCTAGTGCTCGCTCTGGGTGGCGCGCTATCGAGCGGCTGTTCCAGCGCACCTTATATTCCACCCACCACCGAGCGCAGCAGCGAACCGGAGCTCTCGACAACCGCAGAACCTGCGCCAGAAGAAGTAACGCCCGAAAACTCTGAACCAGCACCAAACACGGCGAGCAACAATGCTGCTGGAGTTTTGCTTGCACAAAGTGAAACCCTGCGTCAGGACGGCAAGCTGCCGCAGGCTGTAGCACTGCTGGAACGCGCTATTCGGCTGGAACCCAGTCGTGGGGATCTCTGGGTGCAACTGGGGCGACTTCGTTTCGAAGAAGGCGAGCTGGCCAGAGCAGAACAGTACGCCCGAAAAGGCATCGCCTTAACACGCGTCGCAGAACCGGCGCGCAAATCAGGCTGGCTGTTGCTGGCAGACATAAGCGATGCCCGCGGGGACAGTGCAGGTGCGCAGCAAATACGTAGTGAGTGGTTAAACGACCGCGGCTAGACAGCCACAACCGAACGCAAGCAACCCCTCAACAGTGCCCGTATACTGTTGCAACTAGCCACTCACCAGGTTTTGAAGCTCACCATGCGACTGCGCGACTGTAACAACACTGAAGATTTTCGCCGCCTTGCCAAGCAACGGCTGCCTGCAGCGCTGTTTCACTACATAGACGGCGCTGCAGACGACGAGGTCACCTATAGACGCAACACAGAAGCGTATGAGGAGTGCGATCTTGTGCCGCGAGTGCTCGCTGGCGTGCAAGAGGTCGATATGTCAACGACTGTTATGGGACAAAAACTCGACCTGCCGATGTTTTTTTCACCCACTGCACTGCAACGCCTGTTTCATTACGACGGTGAGCGTGCCGTTGGTAAAGCGGCCGAAAAGCACAACACCTTCTTTGGTTTGAGTTCACTCGGCACCGTGAGCATCGAAGAGATAGCCACAACTATTAACGCGCCGAAGATGTTTCAGTTGTACTACCACAAGGATAAAGGCCTGACAGAAAACATGATCGAGCGTTGCAGAGACGCAGAGTTCGAAGCGCTAACACTTACCGTAGACACCATCGTTGGAGGCAATCGGGAACGCGACCTACGCACCGGTTTTACATCGCCACCACGCTTCACCCTCGGCGGCGTTATCAGCTACGCCACACACCCTTACTGGACGCTGAATTATCTGTTGCGCGAAAAGTTCTCACTACCCCAACTGGATTCTTACGTTAGTGAAGGCACCGCCGTTGCAACTTCGGTCTCAGACTACTTCAGCACCATGCTCGACCAATCAATGGACTGGAAAGCCGCAGAGTGGGTTGCAAAAACCTGGGGCGGCCAGTTTTGTCTCAAAGGCATAATGAGCGTTGAGGACGCCCGCAAAGCCGTCGACGTTGGGGCTACCGCGATAATGGTGTCGAATCATGGCGGACGCCAACTCGATGGCAGTCGGTCGCCGTTCGATCAACTTGCAGAAATCGTCGATGCAGTGGGTTCTGACATTGATGTGATCTGCGATGGCGGCATTCGTCGTGGCACCCACGTGTTAAAAGCTCTGTCTGTCGGGGCAAAAGCTTGTTCTGGCGGCCGCTGGTATCTCTACGCGCTCGCCGCCGCGGGGCAACCAGGCGTCGAGCGCGCCATCGCCCAAATGCGCGCCGAACTGGAGCGCGATATGAAACTCACCGGAGCGCGAAACGTCACAGACCTAAGTCGTGACAACTTACGCTTTCGCTAAACCGAAGACTCGCGAATCAATACGCGCATTATCTGCCGCCACGCGACGGCAGCGAGGCTCTCTGCCTCTCCGGGGCTATGCACCACGCCACGCACAACTCGTCGTTGTATATAGGCATCATCGCCGAGCTCGATCAGCACGCCATACCAGGTACCAAGTGGTTCGAGCTCTTGCGATGTACCCGAGACCGCGATGTCGCCTTGAAATCTCGAGCTTAGCGCCGGAATGGAAATTCTCTCGGCGTAGGTATCAGTAATGTTTACCAGCGTTCCATCCAAGCTGTCTAACTCCAATAGATCCGGAACAAACCTGCTGTTCGAACCTATCGCAAGCCGATCCACCTCCTCTCCCGCTACATAACCCTGCACCCGGACGCTGTTATCCGAAATCAGATTAGCGAGCTGCAGCTCACGTACGCGCAGCGCCTGCTCCATGCGCTCAACCTCGTCATCAAGATTGTACTTAATTGCTCGAACCATCGCCTCATAAAGGCCAATGGGTGTTTCAATACGGTCTTGGGTGTCGAGATAACTCGTTAGACGCTCAATGCCATTCGCCTCCAGCGTACTCGCGGAGAACGGTTGTGGTGTGATCGCACAACCTGCAAAAGCAAAAGGCAAAATGGCCACGCTAATTGTTGTGCTCAAAGCTTTGATGAATTTACGTATCACCCTACATGAGACGTTACTCGACGAACTTTCCAGACAACCAGAGGACGATTGAAAGTCAGTTTCTAATTCACGGTTAGTCACAGTTTTTCCCGGAGCAGTATTAATAAGGAGCAGTAATAATAAACAGTAGATCTGCAGTGTCTGCTTTTAACAGTAGTACAGAACTCAACCGTATCCAGCCCACAGTCACCACTATTCGATTCTGGGTTTATTCCAAGGGCGAAGTCGGTTCGTGTAAGGCCAAGACGTTTCAATAGCGTAACGGTAATACTGCGTCGCAACCGTTAGGGTGACGAGGATCACGCACTGCCAAAACAAGCGCGGCATCAAGGTGGGCTCAGGAACTAGAGATTTTTCGCCAGTAAATTGGCACTCCAATTGATTCGTCGGAAAAAACCGATCTCAAATTCACACTAGCTCGCAATTAGGTCGGGCAGAGCCAGCTTAGCCGGCCGCGAGCGTCAAGATTGTGCCGCTCATGAACTCACAATCCTCTTAAACGGATCATGTCTCGCGGACTTTCCAATCACCAATTTCTGAATTTATTTCATCTTGCAGCAACATCACCTGCCCGGCATTCGCCAACGGATCATATCCAGCAATCTCATAAATCAGCATAGCCAATGATTGACTAATCTTCGGCCGTCTCACGGTCGCTACTCTAATTTCAGAGTTCTGATCATCAGATTCGCTGCGATTAAAACAGCGATTAAGACGAACCGCGACGGCCACTAGATCTAACAACCCTAACTCTGCACTGGTGCGCTGATGTTCTGAGATGCGACGCGGAATCTCCGCCACTTCCTTGGGAAACTTCAACCGCGTCAGGAGCGTAGAGCTGAGCACGACCTGCACAGCCTCGACGATCGTGCCCAACGCAAAGGTATCGGTGTAATTCTCATACTCAGCCTGCGCAAGGATAGGAAACACTCCCAGGTTGTGCACAAGTCCAGCCAATCTGGCTCGCTCCGGTGATATCTCAGTGTAGTTCCTGGCGAATACTGCCGCTGCCGCAGCCACAAAGGTCGCATCCGCAACGGCCAATCGGTAACGTCGCTCAATCATCTCGTTGGTGGGTTGAAACACCTGACGACTGGCCAAACCTGCGGCTAGTTCGGCCGCGTAACGCAAACCCAGGCGCTTAATGGCAACACCAATAGAACCAACAGAACGCTGGCCCGCGTATGGCGCCGAGTTCGCGACTTGTATTAGCTGACTCGCAACACCCGGATCACCGGCAAGCACGCCAGTGAACTTCTTTATGTCTATGACTTCTTGCTCAGAGATCATTTCTAGCCGAGCATTCGACTCGGGTAACGTTGGAATCTCGAGGTCCTTATTTCGCACCTCTGCAAGAATGCGTGATCGAATACTACTCTTCTGAGGCAATGTTTTTTCGACGGCCACGGCTATTTCTCCATAAAGACGACGCGACGATTGCCGGCCCGCCCTGACTCGTCTGAGTTATACTGCATCGGCTGGCTTTCACTAACTGCCTTGAGAGCGAGTCGTTGGCGTGAGATTCCTTGCTGCACAAGGTACTCAACCACAGCCCGGGCCTGGCGCGTCAGTTTTGAGGAATCGTTAGCAAAGTTCACAACCGGGAACACCCTTTTGTGGCTGCGCAAGGCATTGTCTGCGCTGACGGTGAACGAACTGAACAGCAGTATGGCCATCAACATGACGGTTGGCGCCGACACGCGACACGATGGATAGGAACGCATTAGTGAATCTCGTAACCTGCTTACTATAGGTATAGCAAGAGTTACGAATAACGCTATGTCCGTAGAGATTATTGAAACCGCCGCATCGATTGGCAAATACTGGCAAAATGGCAACCACGTTCCCAAATACCAGACTATCGCGAGGCACAGCAATGCATAACGTAGAGATGGAAGAAGAATTTGCCTGTAGCACAGCTGACTTGTGGGCAGTGGTCGGCACACTTGATCGCGTTGACTGGGTTCCGGGTATTGATTCCGCCAAGCTCATCGGCGACGAACGCCACATGACCATGGCTGGCAATCAGAGCCTGGTCGAAAAAATCTACCATCACGACGACACCGCAATGACCATCGAGTATGGGGTGATCGACTCGGCGGTAGGCATCACACACCATCGCGCTCGACTGCAGCTGGAGGCTAGCCCGGCCGGCTGCACTTTAAACTGGAAGCTCGAAGCAGAACCCGATGCCTTCGGACCGGTCATCGAACAAATGATGCGCGAGAGCCTCACCGGCATACACCAGGTTCTGGGCGATCAGCCCGCAGACGCATGAAGTTTGGCAGCGATAACGCCACCGGCGCCTCGGACGCCATAATCCAGGCGTTGATTGACGCAAACGCGGGAACCACCGCGGGGTACGGTGATGACGACTGGTGCAAGCGGGCCGAGCAACGCATCGCCGATACGTTTGAATGCGATGTAAGAGCATTTTTCGTCGCGACAGGCACAGCAGCCAATACGCTGGCATTGGCTAGCCTGGTGCAGCCCTGGCAGTCCATTTTGTGCCACGCCGAATCACACATTATTAACGACGAGTCGACGGCGCCGGAATTCATCACAGGTGGGGCCAGAATGATCCCGCTCGCGGCAGGACACGGCAAACTCGAACCCGGAGATTTGCAGCAGTACTTCAACTCCGCGGGAACTTTGATACCACACAATTCGATGGCGGGTGCTCTGTCGATCACTCAGAGCAGCGAACTGGGCCTGGTTTACACGCCCGATGAAGTGGCTGCGCTAGCGCATACCGCCCAAGAACATGATGTGCGCATCCATATGGATGGCGCCCGCTTTGCAAACGCAGTAGCTGCCATTGGTTGTTCACCCGCGGAACTCAGCTGGCAAGCTGGCGTAGACGTACTTTGCCTTGGCGCCACCAAGTGTGGGGCGCTTGCCGCGGAGGCGGTGATATTCTTCAATCATGGTCTGGCTGAACATTTCGCACACCGGCGCAAGCGCACCGGCCACCTGCTCAGCAAAGGGCGCCTGTTCGGTGCGCAGTTCGAAGGCTGGTTAACTAATGGGCATTGGCTGGAGCTCGCACAGCACGCGAACGCGATGGCGAGTTTGCTGGCAGCCAACCTCTTAGATCTCACAGGAGTACGTTTAGCATGGCCTACCCAAGCCAATGAGATATTTGTTGTTATGCCAAAGTCGATGCACGCCGCACTGGAAGCAGCAGGTGCTGTTTTCTACGAATGGCCCGAGAGCGCCCTGGCAGATCACGACTCCCTGACTGATGCGGAAGTGTTGGTGCGCCTCGTTACATCGTTTCAAACACACCCCGACGAAATTACAGCCTTTATAGAGACCGCAAAGTCCTAATATTCGATTAAGTGCCGGATGCTTTGTTAGGTGTTGTAGGTACTGGCAAGATCACCAATCGTTGCAAAAAACTCATCGCGCACTTCATCGATCACCCTTTTTACAGGCTTCACCGAATCGATTCGTCCACACACTTGCCCTGTCAACGCAATGCTAGCCTCCATGTCCCCGCCAAAGTAGAGATCAGTTGCGGTGCCAAACTCACCCATTACGTTCTGCTCGACTTCCTTTTCGAGCCGCGTGGTCTTTTCGGTACGAATGGCCCGCAGTGCCGGCGAGTGAAACCGGTTTAGGAACACCGTGTCGGTTTCTTCCGCGTTCACAATCGCGTTCTTCCAGTTGTCATGCACAGGTGATTCAGCCGCGGACACCATTCTCGTACCCATCTGAACACCTTCCGCACCCAGAGCAAATGCTGCAGCCATCGACTTACCATCAACAAATCCACCCGCGGCGATGATGGGTACGTCGACCTGCGAACGTACCAATGGCAACAGCACCATGGTGCTGACGTCTTTCGGATTCTTAAATCCACCACCTTCACCGCCCTCGACAACCAAACCATCAACGCCAGCTTCAACAGCCTTAAGGGCAGCAGACAGACTGGGCACAACATGAAAAACGGTAAGACCAGCTTCTTTTAGTGCACCGGTATAGCGTTCAGGATTACCGGCAGAGGTTGTCACAAAGCGTACGCCTTGATCGATGACAAACTGCACAATGTCGGGATCACGCACAAACGCCTGCGCAATGTTCACGCCAAAGGGTTTGTCGGTAAGAGTGCGCATTTTCTTGATTTCTTCGCGGATGACATCGAGCTCACCGGAAGACGTTTCGATTATGCCGAGGCCACCCGCATTGGACACGGCTGAGGCTAGCGTCGAGCGCGCTATCCAACCCATGGGGGCCTGTACCAAGGGGATATCCACCCCCAGCAGGCGTGTTAAGCGGTTATCAAATTTCATTGCTACTCTCTGGTTTTGATCACTGAATGTTGCTGGTTGGCGGATTAGCCCGCTGAGCTGGCGCGTAAATCGGGTAGTTCATACCCTTTGGCATCAAGATCTGCACGCACCACTTTCTTATCCATTTTCCCTGTTGAGGTGAGCGGAATGCTGTCTATGTATAGCACTTCATCGGGGAGCTGCCATTTCGCAAACGCCGTTGCGCAGTGGTCCAACACGACTTGCTCGGAAACCTCGGCACCAGGCTCAAGCACAACCAGTGCAACTGGACGTTCGTCCCACTTTGGATGTGGCTGTGCAACAACACAGGCTGCTGCAATGCCTGCAAGGCCCACGATATGGTTCTCGAGATCGACTGAGGAGATCCACTCACCGCCGCTCTTAACCAGATCTTTGGAACGGTCAGAGATGATCAGGTATTCCTCGGGATCGATCTTGCCGACGTCGCCAGTGATCAGCCAACCGTCGTGAAACTTCTCCGGTTGCGGGTCGTTGTAGTACTCGCTGCAAATCCAGGGGCCACGAACCAGGATTTCACCCACACTTTCGCCATCGTGGGGTACGCGGTTGAAGTCTTCGTCGAATATATCGAGCTCAAGGCCGGGCATTAGCTGGCCCGCCTTGGCCACGTTGTTGAACTGCTCATCCTCATCGATGCTCAGATGCGCACGTTTCATGATGCGTCTGGACAAAGTGGCCAGAGGACTGGTTTCGGTCATCCCCCAGCCCTGGATCATTTCAACTCCGAGGGTGTCCCAATACCAGCGAATCAGTGACGGCGGCGGTGAGGAGCCACCGCAGGTCAGTCGGCTGAGCTGGGACAAATCCAGACTGTCCGGATCTGCCTCGTAGAGCGCTTTTACGCCCTGCCAGATGGTCGGTACACCAGCGGACAGCGTGACACCTTCATCAGCCATCAGTCTCGCAAGCCGCGCTGGATCCATGAACCGATGCGGCAGTACTTGCTTGGCTCCCAACATGGTGGCGCTCCAGGGGATCCCCCAACCCATTGCGTGGAACATGGGCACTATCCCACACACAGAATCGGCGCCCGACAAGCCCATGGAATCGGTCATGCATTGGGTCATGGTGTGCAGGTACTGCGAACGATGCTCGTACTCAACGCCTTTTGGATTCCCCGTCGTGCCGCTGGTGTAGCACAAACCCATGGGCGAGTTTTCATCGATCTGCGGCCAGTCAAAGTGCTCCGGCTTGCCGGCGATAAAATTTTCGTAGTCTTCAGCGCCAGGCAGTTCGGTCGACCAGCCTTCGAACCCTTCTTCGGTGGCTACTACAACCTTAGTCACACTCGGCATGCGGCCCATTAACTTTTCGAGCAGTGGCAATACATCAGCGTCAACAATGATCAGTTTGTCTTGGGCATGCTCGATGATGTACTCGAGATCATTATCGGACAGTCTGATATTGAGCGTATGTAAAACCGCGCCCATGCAAGCGATGGCGTGGTAGGCCTCAAGGTGGCGTGAGCCATTCCACATAAAAGTGCCCACACGATCGCCAATCTCGATGCCAGCATCTTTCAATGCGTGCGCGAGCTGATGCGCGCGATTTCGGGTCTCAAGATAGGTCTGGCGACGCGTTCCGGTTTCGGTGGCCGTCACAATCTCTTCCTGCGGCGCCACCTTGGCGCCCCGATCGAGCAAGTTCGACAATAATAACGGTGTGTGTTGCATCGCCATCGCGATTCCCCCTCCTGTTGCAGATGCTATCGATCATAGCAAAAGGCGCACGGCGGGAAATGCGTGGAGGGCGCACTCAAATCCAGGACTCAAATCGAGGACACTCAGCATTCGGCAACTGGAATCACGGACACTCAGTCTTCTATGCGAGCAATATCGGCTCCCAGAGCGCGCAGTCTCTCATCAAGCCGCTCATACCCACGGTCAATCTGGTCAATATTTCGAATCGTGCTTTCCCCGTCGGCGGCCAAGGCCGCAATAACGAGCGCCATACCAGCGCGAATATCAGGCGACACCAGATCTATCCCTCTCAGCTGTCGGGGTCCTATAACGACAACACGGTGCGGATCACACTGCACAATGCCGGCGCCCATTTCGATCAAACGATCAACAAACACCAATCGGCGATCGAACAGGCGCTGCTGTACGAGCACCGAACCGCGGCACTGCGTGGCGAGCACGACGGCAATACTGATTAGGTCAGGCGGAAATCCAGGCCAGGGCAAATCATCGATTTTTGGTGTGGCTCCATCGAACTCAACCTGCACCGCCAATTCCTGGGTGTCCGCAATCACGATGTCCTCACCCTCTACCCGCCAGTTCACTCCCAACCGACCGAATGCCACCTTAGTGATGCGCTGATTCTCTGGCTCACACTGTTCGATCCGAAGACTGGAGCGAGTTGCCGCGGCGAGGGCGATGAGCGATCCGACTTCCATGTAGTCGGGACTCAACGTGAAGTCTGTGCCATGCAACTCATCGACGCCTGAAATGATGAGAGTGTGTGTCCCTATCCCGGAGATCTTAGCCCCCATCGCATTCAGACAGCGGCACAGGTCCTGGACGTGTGGCTCGGTCGCCGCCTGGCTTATCCGACTTACACCACGCGCCAATACAGCCGCAAGAATGGCCTGTTCTGTACCAGTCACACTCATTTCGTCGAGAAACACGTCAGCAGAATGCAGGCCTGAGGTCGCGAGCTGATAGCAATTTCCCAGCACCGCTAAACTGGCACCAAGCGCCTGCAGCGCAAAAAGGTGAGTGTCCAGGTTTCGCCGCCCAATGCGATCGCCGCCAGGCCGAGCAATTTCAGCCCGTCCAAATCGCGCGAGCAACGGGGCCGCAAGCAGCACCGAAGTTCGAATACGTGAACTCAAGAGCGCATCGGGGACTGCGGCCTGCACCTTCGATGCGTCGATTTCACAAACGTGGTCGTGAAAGCTCACAAGGGCCCCAAGACTCTCCAAGAGTTTCAGCTTGATACGAACATCGCCAATATCAGGCACATTGCGCAACACGATTCGCTCGGACGTTAAAAGCGCGGCTGCGAGCAAGGGCAAGGCCGAGTTCTTATTGCCCATGGGTCGAATTTTTCCACTGAGGGGAGTGCCGCCCCTGATTCGAAAATAGCTCATGCGGTTATCTTGGGTGTCCGGCACTTTTCTTGTGTGCAAGGCTGGTGCAACTAAATCGCCAATTTGACCCAGCGGTAACAAGGTTGGTGACGTTAACCAGAAATTGGCGAACGACCGGCTCACAGAGAGCCAGAAGGCCCACTACACCGTCAATTCCATCAACTTTGTTGCTTACTTCAAGCTGGCATAGATCTTGTAACTATCAGGATGTAACCGAGCAAAGGAAAAGAGAATGAGGACATCCAGCCTTCGACCCAAACTTCGCCGCAACCCTTGCGATGCCGTGGTGGGCGGTGTGTGCAGCGGTCTTTCCGACTACCTGGACACCGACAAATCCCTGGTTCGAATCGGCGCCATCGTGTGTGGCGTCATCGCCACTAAGCCTGTGCTACTCGGGTACGTCGTCGCCTGGCTGGTTTTGGATGATTAAAACGGCGGTACCGGGAACAATTCCGGCGCTGCTGGCGGCGGCCTGCTGGGCGCGTCTGCAATGAGCTCGGTACATAACTGCGCGTAGTCACGAAGTTTGTCTGCCACGCGCGTGCGCTGCCGCGACGTTAAGCCATTGAGCACGCCAAGCGTTAACTCCTGGTAAATCACTTCGTTCGTATCAAGCATTCGCGCAAACTCCTCGGTGTAATGCGCATCGAAGTTCACCATCAAATCATCGATCATGGCGACATCGGGCGGCTCGGAATTTAACGCGAGCAGCAAGCGCTGCTGCCAGTTCAATCGATAATCAAGAATCACCTGGGCGTCAGGCTCGAGTCGTAAATGTTGCTCTTGAACGAACGATCGCTGGTCCTTAGATAATCGTCCCGTGAAACGCTTGAGTATGCTCATATAGTCGCGTGCATCCTCAGCGGATCGCTCCGCCGCTGGTCGCTTTGCTTCTTTTTCGTATTCCCGATTCGATTTCACCAGTTCTCGTTGGAACTTCCGCCGTTGTTCTGCCGACAAAGACAACAACATCTCCAAAGCTACAGGTGCTGCGCGAGCATTTATCGTCTTCCCCCAGGACTCAACACGATCGACGTAAATCTGCAGTTCTGCGCGATCCATCGGCTCACTTATCTCTTTTGCAAGCAACAACAATTGGTCCCGATAGAGAGCCAGTTGCGTGGTGCGATGCCAGTAGAGAATCTCCGCACTGCTAGCATCGAGAAATTTCCGTTGCTCCGGGGTCATGTCGATGTAGTCACTTACCCACCAACGCGTCAGTCTTTCGGCGTTGTTGTAGAGAAGCTTGATGCCACAACCGGAAGAGGTAAAGACAGAGGTAACAAGCAACAATCCGCCCAAGAGTTTTACGACGGGTTTTGGCAGCAAGATGTTCAATCCATTACTCACGCCGATTCGCTGCGAAAAAAGTTAATCAGCCAACGTCCCATCTTTTCTGACTCAACATCTTGCTCGAGTGAAGCAATGCCTTGCTGGTGAATCTCTTGACCCAGCAAATCGCGTCGAAACTCCATAAGCGCCCGGGCATAGTCTTTAGAAAACTCTGGATGTCCCTGAATGGTTAGCGTGTGGTCTGCAACCGTAAACCCTGCGATTGGGCAGAATGAGTTGGTCGCATAAAGCTCGGCGTCCGGGGGAAGCTCGAGCACCTGGTCCTTGTGACTCGACAGCAAACTGATCCCCGACGCATCATCAGAAAGCCAGCTCTTTTGGCGCACAACCTTGGCACGATGCACACCAACCGCCCAACCGCCAGCCGCGGCTCCGACTCGGCCGCCAAAGAAGTGGGCGAGTAATTGATGACCAAAACAAATGCCCGCAACCTTTACCTTGCGTTCACGCATTTCGGCAAGCAACGCAACCAGGGGGGGAATCCACGGCAAGTCATCGTAAACACTGTCGCGCGAGCCAGTGATTAGAAAACCGTCACAGTCAGAGGGCGCGGGCAACTCGCCGTGCTGTGCATCGAACACGCTCACGCGTACATTCGGATCCGCGCGTTTTAGCAGGTTTTCGAACATGTCAGGATAATCGCCAAACTCGGCCTGAAACTCGGACCGGACAGAGTCGACTTTTAAGATGCCCAGATGCATTTGTTGAGTGTCCACGACTTTCCATTACCAGCAGAACCGAAAGCCGTAGTTTGCCGGGTGAGCATCAAGCGGCAAAGGACCAGGACCGGTTTAGGCCCCAGGCGAGTAGAGGCCTATAAGCACTAAAGCTCTGTGGGTAACTCTGAGGATAAACTGCGTGTACAACGATAATTAGCCATCAACATGTTTGTAGGCTCAGGTCCAGTGAAATTTCCAGAAAACCCATATATTTCTTATATATCAATATGTTAGATCACCATAAGCGCATGGTTAATAATCATCAACAGGGCTAATCGAGGCCTCGTAGGTGTCTTCCTACAGTTGTGTATAAACCGATTTACGTCGCTACTTAAAAGCGCCGATTCTCCTTTTAGCGCTCAAGGGATTGATCTGGCGGGAGTTTTACGGGCTCTTGTTCGACTATCACTGGGGATAGCGGCGAAAAAATCTGGACGTCTTCCGGGCGCGGGCGGTCTACTTCGTCGATTGTCTCGAACCCCAGCTCATAGGCACCCGGGCGCTCAAGACCGCCGCTGGCTTCGACCGCCGCCTCCTGGGCAGCCACTGGGGCGCTAGTTAGCCCCAGGATGCCAACCAAGGCTAAAGAACACACGTGCATTCTCATTTCCTGACTCCGTTAATCCATCAACGCTGAGCGGAATGCCCAGGCGCAATTCACCCGTCCACGACGAGCTTGCGAGTAGGCGCCAAACAACGCCCCCCTCCCAGGCGAAAGCGCTCGCCTGACTATTCGCAGCCTCACGGTGACCCGATCCGACACGCGTGTAGAACCCGAGCGCACCATATTGACGAAGCCGTTGGGGCGTCGCGGACATTTCGAGCCCAATCACAAACGCAGAGTCCGTAAGGAAACTACCGGGACGAATCGCGGACACTCGGCGCGGTCCACCGAGCCTTTGCTTCAAGCTATCTGGTAAATCATCGGTGCCAATCTGTCCAGAGAACTGCAGGCGCAACTCCTGGACACCCAACGGTCGCCAGGCTGACAGCTCCGCTCGAAGCAAACCGAAGGAAGCTGACTGTCCTAGAGCTCGCTCGGAGCCTAATTTGCCGGCCATAACAGACGCGTTACCACGTACTACCCATCGGGCGTCGTCGAACACCCGGTGTGCGGCGATGTGCGGCTCGACCCACCATAGCTTCTGGTCGAGATCTGCGAGCGCCAAATCCTGGAACGCTCCGGCGACACCTGCAGTGAGAGATCGATCACGCCGGCCGAAAAGTTGCCGCTCGAAGTCCAGACGAAAGGTCGAGTTACGTCCATTCAAATTGGCCGCCGATCCGTCAACGCTAAAGTCATTGAGGGTATAGGAGATTGCAGCCACGTCGCCCAGTCGATTTGTGGGTGTCCGATACTCAACACCCAAACCAGTCGCCTGCTGCGATTCATAACGTTGCGCCACCTCGAAACGCAGATTGTCACCACGACCTAGTGGATTGCGCCAATCGAGTATGCCGCGCAACCGATATTTGGCGCTGCGTCTATCGCCGTGATTGTCTACGGACACACCGCCCGAGAGGCGAGAAGGATTGCTCAGCTGCAAATCAAGGGTGGTGCCGCCAATCTCCCGACCGGCGCGCAAACTGCCGGTCGCCGTTACGCCTGCAAGACTATTGAGCCTATAGAGGATTGACTCCAGCGAGTTTGCTCTGGCTGGACTACCCAGTTGGTCTTCAAAGGCATCGCTGGCAAGCGCTGCGAGGCGCGTTGTAGATTCTGTCACTACGCCTTCAAGCCGACCGGGCAGCACATGTAGGACCGCATGATCGCCATCGATCCTTTGAGCCGGTATGTAGGCTCGAGCTGCCAAGTAACCCCGCTCCCGGAAAAAGATCTGGACCTTTTCAGCGATAAGCTCGAACTGCGCGAGCGTCAACTGACGACGTTGTTTCTGTCTTGCAATCAGGCTGTTGAGTGCTGACAGAGCACCAGCATCGAGCCCTTCCTGATCATGGACACCCAGCCTATTCAGCAAATCACCCAACTCACTCAATTCCGCTGCCGAAAAACCGGAGCCACCGACATACAGCGCTGCCGCTCTAGCTTCCGCAAACCAGTTGTTGACCTGTTGGGAAAGTTCTGCCGCAGATATCTCAGTTGCTGGCGACTGAACTTCCACCCGAACCCCGGATACAGGCAAGAGCATGGAGTTCTGCGGATTTGGATCACGATCTTTAACTGGTGGGATAACTTTATTGATGGCTGATGTGGGGTTTGCAAACACACCGCTAGCGAAAAAAACTGTCAATACGCCTGCAAAAAACGCAATTGCCAGCAATAGATCGCGAGCGTTAGATTTGCTGGGTGTCCGCTTCTTGGAGCCACGTTTTTGCTGAATTTGCGCCTCAATGGCCGCTTGCTTATGCCGCCGCTCAGTGGAGTCAGGCCCGAGAGTAAAGTTATCCAGCGCGTCGCCACTTGACGCAAACTCAACGTGGAGCTCAGCAATGATGTCGCGCCGTATACGCCGATAGTCTTCGCGCGCTATTTCGCCTGCAGAGTGCGCCTTGGCCGCCTGGCGCAGCCGTCGACTCGCGGCAGGTAACTCCAGAAAACTCATCGACTAGCACCTGAAGAGCGACCCGCAAGCTCGCGAACGAGCCTTACGCCCTGCGTGTTAGCTGGCTGTCCCGAACTCGGCACTTTGGCCGCAGCAACACATTGATGCAACGCGTTGTCGAAGTGTCCACCCACAGAATAAAGCCCGTCAGCAGCCTCGACCCACTCGGCGACGTTGCCGAACGCATTGACCACGCCAAGACTGTTCGGTGTTCCGAGGGTCGTTCGAACCGACTTACCGCCTCGACTCACACCACCAACATCAACTCGACAGTTCCTGTTCGCATCGGGCAGGTCACCGTCTACGGACGCAAAGGCTAGCCATTCGTCATGAGTAGGTAATCTGTAGTTGAATCCTGTTGCTGCAGACAGCCAAGTCGCATACGAACGCGCATCTTGTACCGAGAGGTCGACTATGGGATCAGTAGCATCGCCAATATCACACCCGGATCGATTCGTTCGCTCGCAGTATTCCCGATACTCCGCGCCACTCACTTCGTAGCGAGACACAGCTAACGTCGAATTCTTAACCGGAACAACTACCATTTGAGGTGCCCCGCGCACATCATCCACACAGACTCCTGCGCGGCCGCGACGCGCGCCTGCTCCTACGAGATACTGACGGTCGCAGGGATCAATGCGTATAGCCGCTGTGAGCGGGAGCGCACCAAAAGCGGCAATTGAGCTTTGCTGCAAGCTGGTTGCCGCATCGTGATCGATAGCGCTCATACGGCGAACACAAGCAGCAAGCAATCTATCTGTTTGCAACTCCAGCCCACTTTTACTGACACCGTCACCAGATAGCAGATTTGCGTGTTCTGCCTGCAAGGCATCAAGTTCATGCACGGGACAACCTTGCTCAACAAACGCCGCACCGAACGTAGCCACATTCAGTCGCGCCTGATCGCGCCGTAATTTCTTTGCGAGGAGCTCGGCACGCAAATCTACTGCGCCACGCACTTGCTCCAGTCTGTCTAAGTCAAACTCGCGTCGCTCCAGAATGGAGAAAACATCGTCCGCAAACGACTCAAGGTCTTCTACTGGCGCACTTTCTAACCAAACCATATAGCTCGAGTTAACGTCCTGAGCCGCAACTATCGCGGCGTGCCTGCTGATGCGACGATCAGATCTTTCGGCGGCCAGCGCAATGTCATCGAGTAATTGCTCAGTATTGGACACCCAGGCTTTATCTCTCTTCACATTCGCAGCACTGCTCGTCAACTTTTTGTCAAGCCGCTGTTGCAAACGTTCTCTAATCGATTGCCACGCCAAATCCATCGCGCCATAGCGCGCACCACTCCGCGCCAGCGCGATGGCTTCTTGTAAATCGGGAGCAGTGAGGATTCTTGCCTCATACAGCGCTGCCACCCGCGCTCTAGCGTCCGCATGGAGCTCTGCAGACTTCTCTAGCTTCGCGAGCCGACTCAGCTCATCATCAACGCGCTGCTCCCATGCCGCATCAAATGCTTGCAGCTCGATGAGCTCGGAAATACGGTTTAAACCCGCCTCAACTCGACCGACCTGCACAGCCTGAACGGCTTGCTCTTGAGCAACTCGAATCTCGTCATCTTTCTGCAAGTTAAAGAACCAGAAAGTCGCAGCAATACAACTCAGACCCATCACAAGCAATCGCATCGGCCATGGCGATTTATCGAACAGCCCAGACTGGAGATCAGCGATGCTGGGAACACGATCGGCCTCATCGAGCGCTAGCGCACCACTAAGTGCGCGCCATTGTCTGGATGAGAGTTGCTTTGGGCGCTCGAGCTGAGTTGCTCGCGAATCAATCTTGTCTGCAGGGATACGATTGTAAGGGTGCTTACCCGCTAGTATCTGATAAATAACTAAGGCTGCTGCAAATACATCATCGGCGGCATTCGGGGCATTCCCATGCAACGTCGCTTTGCTCGCAAACGCGGGGGTGAGTGCGCCAAGTGCTGCCGTATCAAAGATCATGTCTCCCACATCGCTACGTGTCTGCATCACACCTTGGCTGAAGTTAGCTTGCACGACGCGAGCCAATCCAAAGTCGAAGATCTTGAGCTGTCCAGCATGGGTGACAAAGAGATTGCCTGGTTTTATATCGGCGTGAATCACACCCTCGGCGTGGGCGTGCTTTAGCGCCGCACAAAAACTCTCAATAACTGTCCAGGCGAGTGAATCAGGCAATCCTTGCGGGTATTGGCGCAATAGCTCAGAGAGTTCACTGCCTCGCAATAACTCCATCGTCATAAAAGGCACGTCGCCGTCTTTGTCGAAGTCGAAAATCTTAACGATGTTGGGGTGCGAGAGTGACTGCGACTTGGCTGCCTCGCGTTGGAGCGCTATGAAGGCGTCAGGGTGCTCTCGAAAATCTGCATTCAGAACTTTAATAGCTAGGTGCGGGTTCTGATCTTGTGCTTCTACCCTACGCAGATCTTTCGCCAGGTAGACTGTACCCATACCACCCGAACCTAGTTGGTCTTCTAGTACAAAACGGGACTTTAGAACATTAGGTGCAAGAGCAGCGCCTGGTACGCCCCTGCCACTAAGATCGGCGCCTCGTAACTGAGTGCTGTCGTTGCTGTTCGCCCCAACAGCTTGCTCCACTGCAGAATCAGTGGGGAACATGGGCTGCTCCTCGCACCGCGAGCAAACTCAGATTATCACGCGCGGGGCGTGTAAGCGTTAGATCAACCAACTGACTAGCAGCCACCTCGAGGTCGTCCTGGGAGAGTATTTCGGTTAACTCCCAGTCCTTCAGTTCACGATAGAGTCCATCCGTACACAACAACAAGGTATCGGAAGGCTTTACGTCAAAAACCGCTACATCGAGCTCAAGCTGGCGCTGCCCGCCCACTGCGCGAGTAATCACATTGGTATCAGCTGCCAACGCCTCAGCCTCGGTCACCGCGCCCGAATCCAACAAATCCGCGATCGGATTATGATCTCGCGTCACAATCTGCAGCTGCCCACAGCGCAGACGATAAAGACGGCTATCGCCGGCCCAAAGCACCACACCGGTTGACCCTTCAATTGTCAAACTGACAACCGTCGAACCAATGACCGTACCTGGCCCCATGCGCTCTGCACGCTCTTGCAACTCGGAAGCGGCCAACAAGAGTTGGTCTTCCATCCAGTCAACACGGTCTGCAAGAGCTCGAACAGGGCTATCCAGATTTCTTGGATCGAGGACATCCACGATTATCTGACTGGCTATGTCACCTGCTGAGTGTCCGCCCATTCCATCAGCAACTGCCCAAATAGACTCTTTGGAGCAGGTCATCACAGCATCTTCGTTGCACTGGCGGTGGTTACCCTTGTGAGTACGGCTCGCCGCGACCCAACCTAACTTACGCATGACTAAAGCGGATTACGTTTGTTTCTGTAAGCGGTTCGCCAAAAGAAAGGAAGCCTTCGCCCCAGAGGCGAATCGAACTACGGTGAACGTATCTGATTTCCTCATCTTCGAGCTGCACAAAACTGCCATTGGTGCTGTGATCGCACAATTCAAATCGATTGCGGCACCATTTTAAGGTCGCGTGCAGCCTCGAAACATATGTGCCGGATACAACCAGGTTGTTGTCCCGCTGCAAACCTATGGTAAAGCTCCTATCGAGATGATTACTGAGCCGCAACTCCTGGCCACGCCAAACTAGCAGCAGTTCTATCGCTGGACTTTTTAGTAGTTCATCTTCAGCTGCGTCAATCACGGATTCCATCAGCACTCCTAGTCCGACAGGTAGCCAGCCCGAGTAGGCTGGCGCTCGACCAGGCAGCGGCTCAGGCGAGCAAACAGTTAGGCGAAAGGATAGGCGAGCACCATACTCGGAGATGCGACTTGGTTCTCATGAGAAGGGGACAGTCTGTAACTTATGTAGGGGGACGAGAAAGCTTGGCTGTCCACTAATAAAGGCCTGCACACCATGAGCAAATATCTGTCGCAAACGAGAGCTGAATCACAGTAGCGAGAATCCAGTTACTGCCCCACCCTTTTGGATATGACATACCCACGAGCACATCTGGTCGATGAAGAGAATGGTGGCTATTACCACTGCACTTCGCGCTGCGTCAGGCGCGCCTGGCTCTGTGGCCACGACCCTGTGAGTGGGAACTCTTACGATCACAGAAAGCAATGGATAGAAAATCGAATTCTGCGTCTTGCTCGGCATTTCGCCGTGGATCTCTACGCGTACGCGGTAATGAGTAACCACTATCACTTAGTCGTTCGTTCAGTACCTAAACGAACATACGGGTGGACTCCTGAGGAAGTAGCAAAGCGATGGCTATCTCGACATGGAGGGCCGAGACAACCCAAGATGAAGGAGAAAATCAGCAACCTGCTTTCGCAACCCGGCCGAATCGAAATACTTCGGCGCAGGCTGGGCAGCCTGTCTTGGTTCATGCGTGATATCAACGAACCTTTAGCCCGCATCGCAAACGCAGAAGATGACTGCTCTGGGAGATTCTGGGAAGGGCGGTTTAAGTCAGTGGCGTTACTGGATCGCAATGCCATCCTTAACTGCATGGTTTACGTAGAACTCAATCCGGCACGGGCAAATCCTTACACCCCTATCCCTTGCAAACACACATCAGGGCAATTGCGGAACCATAGTCGCAAGACCATTCTGGCAAACTTGGAACAACTTGATCTCTCTTTATCCAGCTACTTACAGTTACTTCGATGGACGCATCAACTCACCAAGAACCCCAGAAGCACCGCAGCCGCTCCGAAAAAAATCCTAGTCAGTTTAGGTCAATCAGAACGCGAGTGGTTAGCGCATGTGCACGCACACTCCGCGAGGTACCGCGCCTACGGCATGCAAAACGCGCTCAGTAAGTATTTAAAAAAAATTGGGCAGCGATGGATTCAAATGCCGACGCTCCGATCGAGTAGAGCCCCAATCAGCTCGCCCATATGAAACTAGTGCATAAAGTTGAACATTCGGCGTCGAAACGAAGAGGCCAGCTCAGAGCCTTTGGGTAATAGCTCAAATATTTGCAGCATCGTCAGCCGCCCGATGTCGTCGCGGAACTTTCGATCTGCACAGAGAATATCTAAAGCGGTTTCAAGTGCATCCTCTAGACGGTTAGCGCACACATAACGAACCGACAGGCTGTACTGGCTTTCCAAGTCTCCGCTGTTCTCAGCGACCTTCGTCTCCAAGACCTCTATCGAATCTAAACCCTCCACCTTCTCCGCAAATTCCAACCGAGCCCTAGGCCGGGCGATGTTTGGGGTCGAGTCGTCAATGCCAGAGAGGGCCGTTTTGGCTCCAGTTAAGTCCCCCTGGATTGCCAGGATGTCCGCTAACTCCACCCGATATTCCGCGTTCCCAGGTTCTTCTTCGATTGCACGCTGCAGAAGGGTTAGAGCCGACTCAAAGTCGCCGGAATCCAGACAAACCGCCAGTTGCTCCTTCAGTACATCTGCACTGGAGAGCGTTAGTCGATCGCAAAGAGCGATCAACGCATCATCCGTTTGGGGCCCATCGAGCTGATCCAGCAGCTGACCATCGCGTATGACGCGGACACTGGGCACCGACTGAACGCCAAGTGACTGCGCCAAGGACTGTGCAAAGGCCTGATCAGCAGCAACATCCACCAGAGCAAGACTGAGTTTGTCGCTGCAACTGCTTACCTGGGTGTCCAATACCTGGCGCATCGATACCGTCTCCGGCATCTGCTCTGCCCAAAACAAGACGATAACCGGAACCTCATTGGACCGGTCGATCACATCAGCTTGGAAAGTCTGCGGGGTAGCGGTAAATACGGCTGGAGTAGCGCTCACAAAGTGCTCGATAGAGTTGAGGAGCTGCCATTTTAACAAGATTAAGACCGACCGCGGGGTTACCACTCCGCGGTCGGTCTTAGGTGGTGGCCTCATCCCTGAGGCTCTGGAGGTAACTTAGTACTTTCATGCTACGTCCACATACCCCAAGTGGTGTATAAGCTCGTATGAGCGCTAATAAAGTGGGGCCAGACATTAAAAAAGAGCCGAAATTTCCTGAGAGCACGCCTGAGAGCATGGATGAAGAGCGCCTCACCAGCCTGGTTTACGAGACCACTGTGCATCCTTCCAGATACGATGAGCTTGTGGCTGATTGGGACAGTCACATTCGACGACTTTTGCTCCCGATTGGAGCGGAGCCCTTATCAGTGGAGCTCGATGAAAATCTGGCACGCCATTTCAGCCGGGCTTTACACGTGTTTGAACGTATTGGGAGAGCCCTTCCACCAAGCAACAATTCACTGAATGTCCAAGACCTGGTCGATACCCACCCAAACTGCGCACTGGCTTTCGATGGTGGAGGCCATCTCGCCGCCGTAAACGAAGCTGCTTGCCAGATGCTCGGTCTTCCACCACAACCAACGATTGAACAGTTACCGATCGACGGCGGTAACCGGGCCAGTATTCGAGATGCTTTGCGCCAGGTTCGTGCCTCAGGACAGCCTCAACCTCTGGTAGTCAGAGACATCAACGATAGACCCCTCGTGTTGCTTGCTACTGCTGCAAGTCCCGAAGTTGTGATCGCAAATGCTGTGAGTGGCCATTGGTCAGAGGTCACAGAACGTCTGCTGCAAGAAGGATTTGGCGTGAGCGCCACCGAACTCACCTTGCTTAAAGGACTCTACAGCGGCCTATCGCTTCGACAAATCGCCGAGCGGCGCTCCCGGTCAATCGGCACCGTGAGAACCCAGCTCAAAGCGATCCAGCAAAAAACTGGCGCACATTCCCAGTCCGAACTCATTCGCCTTGTCACCGGCTTGGTATTCGCCTCAAACAGCGGCGAAACTGAAGAGTTGGACAGCCAAGATCCGAACGGCGGCCACCATACCAGAGCACACGTCGACTACCGCCAAGAAGTCCAGCTGAGGGACAAGCGCCGCATGGACTACGACGACATCGGCAGCGCCAGTGATCCCAGCACTTTCCTGTTTCTGCATGGCATGCTCGATACCCCAAACCTGCCGATGCTTTTTGAAAAGCAAATTGCAGAAAACCGCATGCATTGCCTGAACATCCATCGACCGGGTTTTGGTCGTTCTAGTCGCTACCTAAGCAACGAGCACCTCGGCGAGCTGTTTGCTGCAGACGTCAGGGAATTCCTGGATGTCCTCAACCTGGAAAAAGTGAGCATCATTGGCCACATGTCCGGCGGTGCGCTGGCAACCATTGCGGCGGCGCTGCTCCCGGAGAGAATTCAAGCTGTCGTCAGCATCAGTGGTGGCGTTCCCATCTTGCATCGACAGCAGTTTGAGATTATGACCCCAAGACAGCGCGCAATCGCCTTGACGGCTCGCTACGCGCCAAAGGTGCTGCCGTTGATACTTCGCGCAGGCATTGCACTACTCGATAGTGGCGGCGAGCAGAAATTCATGAATGCCTTGCACAGACACTCTCCTAGAGACCATCAACTCACACAGCGCGAGGACGTTTTCGCACATCTGGCCGACGGCTATCGGCACGCCACGATCCAGGGATATCATGCGTTCCAGCACGAGAGCATGCTGATAACTTCTAACTGGGACGACTACGTGCGAAAGGTTGAGTGTCCGCTAACCTTTATACACGGCAAGCACGACGGAGTTGTGTCTATTGCCAGCGTTCGGGACTTCGCTCGGCGCCATGAGCAGGTTGAATTGATTGAGTGTCCCGATTACGGTCAGCTGATGCTCTATGGGCACCCCGAAGAGATAGGTTCGATGGCTTTGGCGGCACTGAACAGGAGCCTCGGCGAGGTTTGAGGCGCTAAACCAGCGGGGACGGCGTCAGTTCATCAAAACTCTGCCAACTAACGCCGTCACTTTGACTGGCGATCTCGAGAGATCGCAGTTTCGCTCGGTAACTGCCAAGCGCTTCTTCAATCAGCGGCAGTGCGTTGTTTTGTTCACTAACGTGACCGATCACCACCCGTAGGTTGGCGTGACCGACGGCTTCGAGCAGCTCCGCGGCCTGGCGATTAGACAGATGACCATGCACACCACCGACCCGACGTTTCAGACTGGGCGGGTAGCGACCCGCCATCAACATGTCAACGTCGTGATTGCTCTCCATCATGAGCAGGTCACAATCGCGGTACGCACTGATAACGTGCGGTGTGATGTGACCGAGGTCTGACAACACGCCAATCTTGATGCCATCGCAGCCAAAGACGAACTGGGTAGGTTCGCGTGCGTCATGCGGAACGGCCACTGGCATCACCGTGACCTTGCCTATTGAGAACGAGCCGTGCGAATCGAATGTTGTCGCCGCAAGACTGAAATTCATGGCTTTTAGCGTGCCATGCGACGCATAGACGGGGATGTTGTAACGATGTGCGAGGGTTTGCACACCACGCATGTGATCTGAATGCTCATGAGTCACGAGCAGCGCCGTGATATCACCGGGCGCAAGCTCAAGTTTTTCGAGCCGTTGCGTTACCTGGCGGGCACTGAAACCGCAATCGACCAACAACAACTCACCACCGAGTTGCACCAGCGTAGCATTACCCTTGCTGCCACTGCCAAGCGAGGCGAGCCGAATCAAATCGCGAATTCGCGAATCAAACTTAGTACGTTGCGCGCGTGATCAGATTCCAGCGCCACCGCCTCCGCGTCTACCGCACTCACTTGATAGCCACTGTCGTCCGCAGCAACAACAATAATCTGCAGCGGCAATAGCTCACCGCCGCGGCGGCGGCCAAAGAGCCCTCTCTTTACGGTCTCTCCGGTTAACACTTCCTCCGGCATCTCCACATAAAACACGCCTTCCGACCGATCCAGGTCAGTGACTGACACTTCCGCATTGTCCAGCGCCTGGCTTACCGAGGCCCAAGCACGGTCAAAATCGAGGTTCAACAACAGCACGGGGTGACCCGCGGAATCCGTGTCGATGGCCGCTTTGGTAGCTCCTACCAGACTCTGACCAACCCGCGACACGCTTTGCGAACTCACCTCCGAGGCCAGGTAACCACCGAGCTCGCGCAGGAGACTTTCTTCCACGGCAAGAATTGAGGACTCCGTCGACAAAAGTTGCGCATCCGCAATATCAACGGCTTCATCCAGCAGGTCGTTTTGATGGCGCACATGGATTTCAGTCGTGTCTTCACGCATGCCCTGTTCAACACTAAAGTTAACTCGCTCAAGCCCGCCACTCGCCGAACCGTCCACCTTTCCCTGAGCTACCGCAAGACGAATAACATCCCGATACTCATCTTCTTCGACGTCAAACCAGTCGGTAGTGATGCGCCCCTTAAGAGCCTCTTCGGTCACCGTATCAATCGCGTTCTCGGCGAGGAACTGTTTTAGCTTGGGCCACACAACGGACGGCGCTTCGGTTAACACCAACCAGCGCCGCTCACCCAGCTTTTGAATTTTTACGGTCTCTGCCTGGTTTTTAGCCAGAATCGGCACTGGCCGCGGGGCCTGATCAGGAAAGGTCGCCCCTTTCGGATTGGCGATACTTGGTATCGCAAACGGATCATCGACCCGCCCTGCGTTTAGGTCAGGTGGCACGGCCAAACCGTCGCGCACTTCGGCGTCCAAATAGTCATCAGAGCGATCGACAATGAAACCCTCGTCGTCGTTAAGCCAGCGACCGCAACCCGATAGACCAAGCGCCAACACCACTGCGCCTAGCGCATACAACACCTTCACACTTACATTCATAGGGCCCCCACCTCCGCCAGCGCCGATTTGACCACCGGTTGGTTCGATTCAGACAACGGTAACAATGGCAGACGAATGCCCGAGGAAATCTTACCCATCTGGTGCAAAGCCCACTTAACCGGCTGTGGGCTCGACTCAACAAACATGGCGTCGTGCACAGTCTGGAGTGTGGCATCCAACGCCTTCGCCTTGGTGAGATCACCGGCAAGAAATGCGCCGCAAAACTCTGCCATCCGCTGCGGTATTACATTAGCACTGACCGAAATTGCGCCAACCGCGCCGAGCTCTGCCATTCGCATGGTCTGCGCATCCTCACCTGAGAGAATTATAAAATCAGAATCGACCACAGCTCGGAGTTGCGCGACACGCTCGGGGTCACCACAGGCTTCTTTAATGCCAATCACTGAGTCTAGCCGCGCGACTTCCGCAACAGTGGCGGGCAGCATGTCACAGGCCGTGCGCGGCGGAACGTTATACAGCACCAATGGCACCTGCGTGGCTTTTACAATCGCTTCAAAGTGAGCCACTAGCCCGGCTTGAGTTGGCCGGTTGTAGTACGGCGTAACCAACAGGCAGGCATCTGCGCCCAGGCGCTGTGCCTCCTGAGTTTGATGAATAGCTTCGGCAGTTGAGTTAGCACCGGTGCCGGCAATTACTGGAACACGCCCGGCAACACGCTTTATGGTCGCCTCGATAACCTGCAGGTGCTCTTCGACCGCAAGCGTGGCAGATTCACCCGTTGTTCCCATCGGAACAATACCGGCTGTGCCACTGGCAATGTGCCAATCAATCAGGGCATCCAGCTCCTGCCAATGCACGGCACCGTCTGCCGCCATGGGTGTGACTAGCGCCACAATGCTGCCGCTCAACATGTTGCTTGTCCTGTTGCTCTCGTCATCAAAATCGCCGGTATGGTAATGGGCGGGGCCACGCCCCACAAACCCAATTATTGAATGTTAGTTGCTAACCAAGAGCGCGTTAAACAATCGCTGCTCAGTCAGGGTTTGCCTCCGCGACAGCCTCAGCCACTGGGGGTTGCGCAGGAGGTCGCTCGCGGGCATCGATATCACCTGGCCAGGCGTCGTACACCGCCTTCACCAGGGTTGCCAGCGGGATGGCAAAAAACACCCCCCAGATACCCCAGAGACCACCAAAAGCCAGCACCGCCACGATGATGGTGATGGGATGGAGATTAACGGCCCCTGAAAACAACAACGGCACCAGCACATTGCCATCCAGCGCCTGAATCACGAGATAGACCACCATCAGATAACCAAATTCGGCGGTCCAACCCCATTGGGTATAGGCCACCAGAGCAACGGGAACGGTCACCACGGCGGCGCCGACATAGGGCACCAGCACAGAAATGCCGACCACCAAGCCAAGCAGTGCCGCGTAACTCAGCCCCATAAACTCAAAGGCGACATAGCTCACTGAGCCGACGATGAAAATTTCAATGAACTTGCCCCGGACATAGTTGGCGAGCTGGCGATCCATCTCACCACCCACGCGCTCCAGAAGAGGCCGCTCGCGCGGCAGCAGGGACCCAAACCAGGCCATCAGCGGGTCTCGATCTTTCAAGAAGAAGAAGACCGAAATTGGCACCAAAACCACATAAATCAGCAAACCAACGACGGAGGGGACTTGCGCAACCATGGTTTCAAGCAGTCCGCGACTGAGGGTGCCGACCTCGCCAACGGCCAGATCAACGTAGTTTTGTACCTGTTCCTGGGTGAGCACCCCGTTGAAGCTCTCCGGCAGGTTGATGGAGGCTTCCTGCAAACGACCAAGCAGCGCCGGCACCGCATCAACAAGCGCCCTGAGTTGACGCCAGACCAGTGGCAAAACCACCAAAATGAAGCCAATAAGCAGACCGATGAAAATCAGGAACGTGAGCAGCACGGCGATTAGGCGTGGCACCTTGGCTTGCTCTAGCCGCCGTACCAGTCCTTCCAGAACAAAGGCGAGCACCAGGCCGGTGAGCACTGGCGCAAGGTAGGTGCCGAGGCTGATGACGATGGCGAAACCAATGCACAGAAACACACTGAGGAAGATCGCTTCCTCGTTGGCAAAGTGACGGTTGAGCCAACCACCAATGACTTCAATAAATTTCATGTCAGGCGAACCCTCGCAACCAGCTACTTACTGGCATGCGTATTTGCCCAGCTGCTGTAACCGGCCACAGTCTACCTTGCTGCCACACCTTCGGAAGGGTCAAGAGCCACGCTTGCGCAACAAATACACAAATGTATCGCCGCAGGTCTGGGCATCGAGCAGTTCGTTGCCACTCTGGGCACTAAACACCTCAAAATCCCGGACAGAACCCGGATCTGTCGCCAGCACCCGCAGCATTTCACCCGCGGCAAGCCGGTTTAGCGCCTGCTTGGCCTTCAACAGCGGCATCGGACAATTCAGGCCCTGTACATCAAGCTCGCTCGATACTTCGGCGCTAGTTGCGCAATATTCACCCATGAGCCAATTATCGCACAGCCAGGGCGCAGACGGAGGCCGGACACTGCTGAGCGGGCTCTGCATTCCGAACGGCAAACAGAGGGAACTTTGCGCTCTGGACGGGTTCCCCTCATTATGACTTCAAAAGCAGCTAGCACAGGGGCGCAGCACGTTATGCCCAGCACAAGCAATAGAATGAATGGCCGATCAGCGTGGGACATTAGGCGCAAGATCATCCGCAAGACCAGCGCGGGCTTGCACGCCACCTTGCTGAGCGCCTGTCTGTTCGTCCCAGGTGCCAGCGCCGCACCGCCCAAGGATATTCCGCTGCTCGGCGACAGTTCGTCAGCACTGGTGTCACTGGAAACAGAAAGCCGCATCGGCGCCAGCTTTCTGCAACAAATACGCGCGAGCCTGCCACTGTCTCAAGATCCGCTGCTGAAGTACTACACCGATGTGCAGTTGCGACGCCTGACCCAATACTCGGAGCTGCGGGACGGAATTTTGAGCGTGGTGTTAATCAACGATCCGCAGATCAACGCGTTCGCCGCACCCGGCGGCGTGGTTGGCATCAACCTGGGTTTGTATCTGCACGCCCAGGACGTGCACGAGTACTCCTCCGTGGTCGCCCATGAGCTCGCTCACTTGAGCCAGCGGCACTTTGCCCGCGGCCTCGAACAGCAGCGCAACCAGACCATCCCCAGCCTCGCCTCTCTCGTTGCAGCCATCGCTCTTGGCGCTATTGCCGGCAGCGATGCGGGCCTCGCTGCAATCTCTGCAAGTCAGGCCAGTGCAATCAACAGCCAGCTGCGCTACAGCCGCGCCCGCGAACAGGAAGCTGATCGCGTTGGGCTGAACACACTCATTAACAGCGGCATGGATCCTGAAGGAATGCCGCGAATGTTCGATCGCATGCGCCGGGCGTTTCGCTTCTCCAAGCGCCCACCGGAGTTTTTGTTAACCCACCCCCTCTCCGAATCCCGGATTAGTGATGCGCGTAATCAAATTGCCCGCACCCCCTTGGAAGACAGCTACGCCGGCTCAGACGACTACCAAATGATGCGCGCGCGGGTCATGCTGCAACTCGCAAATACACCCGAGGAAGCACTGCGACTTTTCAACAAGCGTCTACGCAATGATCCCGACGACGTTGGCGCGCGTTATGGTAAGGCACTCGCTTTGTCGAGCACCCAAAAGCATGCGGATGCGATTGCCGCACTGATTCCAATACTCAAGCAAAACCCTGACAAATTACTGGTGCGAGCAACTCAAGCCGAGTTGCTGTTAAATGCGAATCAGACAGACGAGGGGCTGACCGTGCTAGCCCATCAACTCGTGCTCAATCCGGATAACCCGGCGCTGTCGATGTTGTACGCGAAAGGCCTGGTTGCCTCCGAACGCTACGAAGAAGCTGAAGTGTTACTGGAACGGCTTAGCCGTACCCACAGCGATGATTCACAGGTGTGGTATGAATTGGCGGAAGTCGCGGGCAAAGCGGGCAACATTATTGGGGTGCATCGCGCCCGCGCTGAGTTCTTTGCCATGCACGGCGCTTACGAGCGGGCGGTAAATCATCTGGAATACGCCCGAGGTCTGATCGACCCGGAAGATTTTCAACTCGCAGCACGGCTGGACGCCCGCATTGTTGAAATCAAGCAAGCACGGCAGGCTCGCGGCGCCTAACACCCCGCTTGCTGCAGGTTATGCTTTAGTTCAGGTCGCCCCTCAAGGTCTGGGAAAGTCCAGCATCCGTCGGAGTGGGATCATGGCCTGTTTGCCAATCTCCGGATCCACCAAAATCTCGCGTCCCGTGCCATCTAACAAACAATCACGCAACGCCTCGAGCTCGTTCATGGCCATCCAGGGGCAATGGGCGCAGCTGCGACAGGTGGCACCATCGCCGGCCGTCGGCGCCTCGATGAAGCGCTTGGTCGGGTTCATTTTGCGCAAATAATGAAAAATGCCGCGATCGGTTGCCACTATGAAAGTGTCTTGCGGCAGCTCGCCCGCGGCTTTGATAATTTGGCTGGTGGAGCCCACACAATCTGCAAGCTCGACCACCGCCGCCGGGGATTCGGGATGCACCAATACCCCCGCATCGGGATAGACCGCCTTAAGATCAAACAGCGCCTTGGATTTGAATTCTTCATGCACGATGCACGCGCCGTTCCACAGCAGCATGTCTGCGCCCGTCTCGTGCTGAATATAGCCACCCAGATGCTTGTCTGGCGCCCACAGCACCTTTTCACCCTTGGCATGGAGGGATTCAACGATGGGCAGGGCCACACTGCTGGTGACCACCCAATCAGACAACGCCTTAACCCGCGCGGACGTGTTCGCATAAACCACCACGGTGCGCTCGCTGTGCTCTTTGCAAAACGCCTCGAACTCATCAGGCGGACAACCCAAATCGAGGCTGCATTCAGCCTCCAGTGTCGGCATATAGATGGTTTTTTCCGGCGACAGAATCTTTGCCGTCTCGCCCATGAATTTCACGCCGGCAACAATCAGCGTCTCAGCGCCGTGGTCGCGCCCAAAACGGGCCATCTCGAGCGAATCCGACACGCACCCGCCAGTCTCATCAGCGAGATCCTGCACGTCCTGATCGACGTAGTAGTGCGCCACCAGCGCGGCCTTGCGCTCTTTCAACAACGCCTTGATTTCGTCCTTTAACGCCTGTTTCGCAGAATCATCAAGCACGGCGGGCTCGTAAAGCGGAATCTGTTCATCGGACAGGGTGAAGTCTGGTAGCTGTATATCTGAAGTATCCATGCCTCGAAGTTTATCACCAGCAGCTCTAAAGACGAGCGGAGCGATGGTCCTGCTAGAATTACCCGATTGCGGACACCCAGCTTTCCTTGCCACTTATTTCCGGACACCCAGCTTTCCTTGCCAGCATCAACCCCCAAATCCGCCAACTTGCGCCTGGCTTTACTGTCAAATGGCGTCTCACCCCACAATGACAACCACAACCGAATCACTGCGGCGCTCGAACCCGCCGGCTGGCAAATCCGTACGTTTACCCATGACAAAGTGAGCGTTCGCGATGGGCTGGTGTACGCCGGTAGACAAATGCTTGCTGATTTTGACCTGGTATGGATGCTGGGCTTGGGTGAGCGGGAAGATTTCATGGACCGGTGCCAAATTCTCAGCAATCTCCCAACCGGCAAAATGCTAAACAGTGCTCGGGCGATGCTCACCCTACACTCGAAACACTTCCGGCTGCCATACGCCCCACTCACCTGCAGTTCCAACAACACCCAAGACCTATTGAGTTACGCAGAACAACATCCCGAGATAACGCGCTGGGTAGTCAAACCGGCGGCGGGCAGTTATGGCCGCGGTGTTGTAAAGACAAACTGTCGAGAAGCGTTGGTCCAGGCATTGGAGCGTTTCACCGCGAATAGAACCTACTGCGTACTGCAGGCCTATGTGAAGGAAATCACCGGGGGCGAAACACGCTGCCTGGTCGTTAACGGCGAGATCATCGGGAGCTATCTGCGCATACCGGATCGCGACTTTTTGGCAAACCTGATTCAGGGCGCCCGGACCCGGAGCACAATACTGGACACCCAGCAAATCAATCAGGTGCAAGAGATCGCGCGGGTTCTCGCTGAGCAAGGCGTGCGCTTTGCCGCAATCGACATGGCGTTTCCGTATCTGATCGAGGTCAACATCGCCAATCCCGGTGGGTTAGCGACGCTGGCAAGACTTGAGGGGCAATCTGCGAATAGCGTTGAACACCGCCTGGCCGGCGCGCTGAGGCGAATGCTGGAAAAAGAAGCTTAGTCCTCAGCTTGCGATGCATCGCGCAACGCAACTAGATCCTGCAGAGCGTTGTATCGCTCATCGATCCGACTGACGTGCTGTTTAATGAGCGTCCGACGATTCGGTGCTTCGCTCGCACGGATGGCTTCGAGGTTTACCTTCAGCCGTTCGAGCTCGGCTTCCATCAGGGCAATCATGCGGGCCATACCCGCGCCTGTCGCTACGGATTGCTCACTATCGAGTGTTTTCGAGTCGTAGGCCATGTCACCCAGTCTACCGGACAACAGGGGAATTGCGGACACTCAAGAATTCGGAAAGCAACGGGTTGGGTACCTTGTGCCCATGGGCAGATTCAGAGTGTCCAAGAATGGCGCCAAAATCCTGGGTGTCCACAAACCGTATAAATATCCTGGGTGTCCGCATTTCGTT
>CAZSYU010000024.1:0-3452 GCA_964611345.1 uncultured Pseudomonadales bacterium | reverse complement strand
CAAACCGTATAAATATCCTGGGTGTCCGCATTTCGTTTTTGCAATCAGTCGTTTCGCTTACAGGTACAGGGGGCTAACGCTGCTGGTGCTGCGAGCCGGCGCGGTCAAACTAGGTACAGATTTTGGCTTTGGGTGCGAGCCGTCAGAGGTGCCGCTTCGTCACAGGGCTGCTGTTTTTGGGTGCGGCAGCCTGGTGACCTGGTTGCGCTCGGTGCGACGGGCCGGAAAATCGATAGCCATCTCGATACGGACCAGCGCCGCGTCGGCCGGGTTGGGCTAGGACGCCACCACGACGTGGCAAGAAGCCTGGGAAAAAGCGCTGTCGGTTTGTGGCATAGGCATCGGTCCGCTGGGCGGCACGCGCATTTGCGCGCGCGACGGCTGCACGTGCGGTACGCGCCGCGTTGCGCTGGGTTGCGCGTGCCTGACGGTCAGCGGCCAACAACTGTGCCATTGCAAGCATGTCGTCGGTGCGGGCGGCACTGCGTTCCGGCTCGCCGCCAGGAGCAGCCCGAACATCAAGGGTTATGCGCTCACCATCACCAAAATTATTGAATGAAACCTCGCCGTTGGGACCGATGGAACGGTAAATACCCGCCTGCGCGGGCCCCGTTACCACACGCGATATCACGCCAGCTGGCGCGTCACCCAAATTGGCTACCGCCTTGGTCTGTTGCTCCGCCAGTACTGGGTTAGCGTGACTCAGGCCGATCAGCAGGGTTACCCAACACCCCAACACACCGATGAATTTGGGCGCGCAAACACCGATCACGCCCAATCTGTTTGAACACCTGCTAAGCAGACAATGAGAAGCTGTTACGGCCGAGGGCCCAGAAATTTTTGTCATTACCGCAGCGCACCCTGTGCGCTCCTTTAGCCTTTACAGCTACGGTTATAACTCTTTTTTTGCTGTTTGACCCGCGTTGCTATTTCTTCGTCCGAAAGGTAACTGCGGCTGCCATCTGCAGCCTGCTTGAAAAACTTGCCGCCCGCACTCAGTTCCTTGATCTCGGCAGCAACAATTTCGCACTCACGCTTACGTTTGGCGCTGAGTCGGGCACCAGGCGCATTGCGCTGTTGGGCTTGGGCGGCCAGTGCACGACTCTCCTGAATCCGCCGCACCACTGCCTCGGTCTCTGCGTGCTGGCGTTGTGCTGCCGCAAGATCCGGGGCCTGGGGATTGCGATTTCGCCACCGTTTATAGTTTTCGGCCTCAAGAGCGGCAAAGCGCTCGCGAGTTTCTGCATCTAACCCGGCCAACAGTTCGGGGGAAAACAGCGGCGCATAGGTTCTGGCTGCATTCTCGGCCCAAGCGGGCGCACAAAGAGCCAGCACCAGCATCAAGCCGAAGCCACGCCACCCAACTGGAAACGACTTGCAGGATTGAAGAAAAGGCACGCGAACACCCGTAAAAAGACTCCTGCCAAGCCTAGCGCAACGGGCTACAGAAACTGTGATGATGCTCCATAACCTTCCACAAACAGGGCAATCGAGGACAGATTTCCAGCCTGATTCGTTAACTAACTGCCGGTCCGGGTCAATATTTCAGCCGAAAACTCGCGCCATCACGCACCAAATACCCCGCGGTGGGTGTCGCAAAGTGGGTACCGAGTACCAGCACCGGCCGGTCACTGTAACGCCCCAAAAACTCAGCCCGGGTGGTGGCGGCAAGCTGCGGGTCTACGTCGGCTGTGCTCGACCAATCGCTGTGTGCGATCTGACAGGGATGATGAATCATGTCCCCGGTAATTATCGCCTCTTCGCCGCACGAGCGAATGTGAATGCTGACATGGCCAGGCGTATGCCCAGGCGTGCTTTCAAGCGCAACTTCAGAACACACCTGATGATCTGCCGGCACAAAGTCTGCGAGTCCCGCATCAATGATTGGCTGCACTGAATCTTCGATCACAGGCCCATACTCCTGGGGTTCAACTTTCCAGTGCGCCCATTCGGCGGCGTGGTAAAGGTAGCGCGCCTGCTTAAAGGTAGGCTCCCATCGACCATCCACCAACCGGGTGTTCCAGCCCACATGGTCAACATGCATGTGCGTGCACAACACCGTATCGAAGCGCTCGGGCACAAAACCATCTGCACTCAAGCGCTCCAAAAAATCGGATTGCATATGATTCCATTTGGGATAACTGCGCACCTTGTCGTTGCCGATGCAGGTATCAACAAGCAACAACCTGGTAGGCGTTTCCACCACAAAGCTGTGCATACTCAGCAGCAGACGCTGGCGCTCATCCAGAAACGGCGCGAGCCAGGGCAGCGCACCCAGAGCTTCGGGGGTGGCCTGCGGCAGCAAATGTGGCCCGAGCGACGCCGTGGTCAACTCGACATAACGAGAAATGCACACATCGCCCACCTGCCAGCGCAGCACCGCCAAATCAGGCATTGCGAATGGTCAGCCCGCCATCAATCGGCAACGCCACACCGGTAATAAACGACGCCGCCGGCAGTACCAGCGACAGCGTGCCATGCGCCACTTCCTCCGGATCTGCGTAGCGTCTAAGCGCCACTCGTCGTTTTGCAAAGATGGTCTTGTGATCATCGCGAATGTCCGCAGTCATGCCTGTGTTGATCGGCCCTGGGCAAATACAGTTAACCGTAATGTTCTCCGGGCCCAGTTCAACCGCCAGCGAACGAGTTAACCCAATAACACCGGTTTTCGCGGCGGTGTAGGGACTACCCCCGGCCGTAGCACCAAGCCCTTCCGTAGAGGCGATATTCACAACGCGCGGATGCTCCGCCTTGCGCAGATGCGGCAACGCGGCGCGCACCGTTCGCGTATGCGCAGTGAGCAAAACAGCCATCGAGATATTCCAGCTCTCTTCAAAGTCCTCTGAGTCAATCGGACTAAACCGCGATATGCCGGCGTTGTTAACCAATATATCGATGCCGCCAAAGTCTTTCGCAACCTGCGCAATGGTGGTCTTGATGGCGGCACCATCCGCCAGATCAAGCGGGTAAGCCTTCACATCACAACCCGCGGCTGCAATGTGCTCTGCTTCCGCAGCAAGCGGCTCCACATTGATGTCCATAATGGCGAGTCGCGCACCGGCGTCCGCAAACACCCTGGCCGTTGCCTGGCCCATGCCACTGGCTGCCCCGGTGATGATCGCGACCTTACCTTTTATTGATCGGCTGAATTTCGCTAACGCCATACCTGTTCTCCGCTGTCTGCTCAGTTTGCTCTGCTTGTTCTGCTCATATCTACCGGCGCGCCCATGCTCGCTGGCTAGAGTTGTACCGCGCACCAATACACCAGAAAAACCATCACAATAGAACCACCCCGCAGAGGACTTCTCCAAACAGGTTAGCTGGCAGCGAGCCAAAAGGAGGCGCAACAAGGCTGGAAAGAAGGCGTAAGAGACGCAGCAATAACATCAGCGAAGGAAATGGTGGGACGTCTGGGGTTCGAACCCAGGACCAACGGGTTAAAAGCCCGGTGC
>CAZSYU010000023.1:38865-52266 GCA_964611345.1 uncultured Pseudomonadales bacterium | reverse complement strand
GGTGATCGGGAGAGCAATAACGACGATGCCAGGGGAGACAGGATGAGTGATTTAGGGAAGGCAGCTGCGCTTACCGGTGCAGAGCTGATTGCGCGCAAGTTGCGCGACCACGATGTGCGCCATGCCTTTGGTATCGTCAGCATCCACAACATGCCGATTCTTGATGCGATTAACCGTCTCGGGTTTACCCAGATGATCGATTCCCGTCATGAGTGTGCCGCTGCGCATTCGGCGGATGGTTACGCGCGGGCCACCGGCAAGCTGGGAGTTGCGATCGCAAGCACGGGTCCGGGCACCACTAACACCGTCACCGGTTTGTACGAAGCGGCCTACGCCAACTCCAGAGTGCTGGTGATTACCGGCCAGGCTGAAACCCGCTATTACGGCAAAGGCGCAGGTTATGTACACGAGGCAGAAAATCAGTTGCCGATGTTGCGCACGGTCGCGCGCCGGGTTGAAAGCCCAACAACAGCGGCCCAGATTGGACAATTGTTTGATGCGGTAGTGAGCGATATGTCCAGTGGCCGTCAGCAGCCTGGCGCTCTGGAGATACCTATCGATTTGCAATACGCGGTCGCTGCGCAGGAAGGTGCTGGGCAGGACAGCGAAGTGACGCCAGCAACGCCGGTTAACCCGACGCTGCAGCAAGATCAGTTGCAGCGTGCGGCGGACAAGCTGCGCGGTGCGAGTCGCCGGGTGTTGCTGGTGGGTGGTGGTGCCATGCAGGCCGGTGCGCAGGTTGTGGCTCTCGCCGAAGCACTGGGTGCGCCGATTCTGACCACCCCAAATGGCCGTGGTGCCGTCTCTGAAGAGCATGAACTCTGTGTCGGTAATCTGTATCAGGTGCCAGACCTGCTGCAGGCCGCGCAGGACGCTGATGTGACCCTCGCCATTGGTACACGCTTTCAGGTGGGTGTTGATGCACGAAATCATGCGTTGGTACCCCCGGGCGAACTCATTCATATCGACATCGATAACAACGTGCTCGATCTGGTGCACAGGGCCGATGTGGCGGTGCAGGGTGATGCGTTGGTTGCCGTGACGGCCTTGCATGAATTGCTGGTGGGTGCCAATCCCAACGATGCCCAGTTTAACGCGGGTGTCTTGCAGGCCGGGGACGACGTGAAAGGTAAAATGCGTGAACGCCTCGGGCCAGATTTTCAAGGTATTTGCACGGCCATTAGCGAGGTGATGGCGCCGGACACGGTATTGGTGCGGGATAACACCATTGCGGCCTACTTTATGGCGAACCAGCTAATACCCATTAGATCACCGCGCTGCTCGATCAGCCCAACATCAGGCGCGATAGGTCCAGGTTTGCCCCTGGGCATTGGCGCGGCGGCCGGTACCGGTAAACGTACGATCGTGATCCACGGTGATGGCGGGTTTATGTTTCACGCAACGGAGCTTGCGACTGCGGTGCAGCATGAGTTGCCAGTGACTGTCTGTATTTTTAATGACGGTGGTTACGGTATTTTGCGTTTTTTGCAAAGCAGCCGATTTGAAGGACGAATCAACGAGACCGATCTGGGATTTATGGACTTCACGCTGATGGCAAAGTCGATGGGCTGTGCTGGCGAACGCGTAGATTCGGTCGCGGCGTTTGAGGCTGCACTCGCAAACGCGGCGGCAAGCAAGGGACCCTACGTGGTGGATATTGATGTGCGCAAGATGACTCTCATTGGTGGCATGCGGTTACCTGAGTAATCCGTCAGGACCCACCGCACAAGAAACATAGCTGCTAAACTGCCGGCCGATTTCACACACAAGCCCTCAGGGGCCAGGTTTATGCAGATCAAACCGGTGGGCGAGGGCGCAACCCTCGCAGACTTTATTGAGGTTCCCTGGAATCTCTATGGCGATGATCCCAATTGGGTACCGCCACTGAAGTTTGAACGCAAGGACGCCCTGGCACCCAAAGCCCCGTTTTTTGGTCACGCCGACTGGCAGGGTTGGGTCGCGTATGCCGATGGCAAACCTATGGGACGCATCTCGGCGCAGATTGATCATCTCTATGAGCCGCGACACGGCGAGAAAGCCGGCTATTTTGGGTTTATCGAAGCGCCCGATGAGCAGGCCTGGTTTGATGCCTTGCTTGAAACCGCGGCGGATTGGCTGCGGGCGCGTGGTCGCGAGCGCATGGTGGGGCCTTTTAACCTCGGCGTAAATCAGGAAGTGGGCCTCTTGGTAGATGGCTTTGATAAGCCGCCTTATTTCATGATGGGACACCACCTGCCTTACTACGGTGAACGTCTGGAAACCGCGGGCATGGGCCGGGCGCAAGAGATGCTGGCCTACCTGATGGATCCGGACTACAAAACACCGCGCGTACAAACCATGCTGCAGAAACGCTACATGGGTGGGGTGACGGTGCGCAGCATTAATAAGAAAAACCTCGACGCTGAACTCGCTACCATGCGCGACATCTTCAATGACGCCTGGGCAAACAACTGGGGGTTTGTGCCATTCACTGAACAGGAATTTGCCGCTGTTGGTAAGGAGCTGTTGCTGATTACCCCTGCCGAGTTTTTGCAAATCGCGGAGCTCGATGGCCGTGCAGTGGCGTTCATTGTGATGCTGCCGAACGTCAATGACATCATTGCCGACTTGAACGGTAACCTGCTGCCATTTGGCTGGGCCAAGGCTCTATGGCGCTTGAAAGCACAACCGCTGCGCAGTGGCCGGGTACCTCTAATGGGCGTGCGCAGAGAGTTCCACCACACACGGTTAGGACCAGGGCTTGCCTATGCGCTGATCGGTGCCTTGCGTGCCCCTGCACTCAACAAAGGCATGCAAGAGGTGGAGCTGTCGTGGATCCTCGAAACCAACGCGGGTATGTGCGGAATTATTGAATCGCTTGGTGGTTACGTATCGAAGCGTTACCGCATGTACGACCGCGACCTCTAGCAGAGCGGTGCCGGACGCTCCCGAAGAACTGACGGCGCTGGTGCTGGCGGGTGAACGGCCAGGTGGGAATGCGCTCGCACAGGCAAAAAACTCTGCCAGTTCGCTGACGCTCGACTTAAACGGTCGGGCGGTGATTGACTGGACCCTGACAGCCCTTGCCAACTCTTGTGTGGCCAGGCTGTTGCTAATTGGTCCCGGCGAGCAGGCACTTGAGCATGTTGCGCTCAAACCCTGGCTCGAGCGGCAAGATACGCAGCGCGTGCCCCCTGCCACTGGTCCCGCCGCGAGTGCGATGTTGGGTGCAAAAGCGGCGAACACCTACCCGTTGCTGCTAACCGCTGCTGATCATGCATTGTTGCAGCCGGATTGGATTGATGATTTTTGTGCTCGCGCGCAGGTGACCGCGCGCGAGGCCGACGCGGATGTGGTCGTTGGACTGGTTGACTATTCGTTGGTGCGCGAGCGATTTCCGCACAGTCGCCGGACGTTGTTGCAATTTTCCGACGGCGCTTGCTGTGGCAGCAATCTGTTTTGGCTGGCAACAGAAAATTCATCGCGTGTACTTGAGCTTTGGTCACAGTTTGAGGCGCTGCGCAAACAGCCGTGGAAGATCGCCTGGGGCATCGGCATAGGTGTGTGTGTTCGGTACCTGCTGGGCAGGCTCACGGCAGCCCATGCGTTTGCTGCGCTGTCGCAACGCGCGGGTGCCAGGGTGGTTTGTTGCAAGCTCGCGCAGCCCGAGCTTGCGGTGGATGTCGACACTATTGCTGACCTGGAACTGGCGCAACAGGTACTGCGCGAGCGCGCGGCAGCAAGCGAATGAAAATTCTCGCTCTGTGTAATCCGACGAGTGGCGGTAAACCGCAACGGCTCGATGAGCTGCGTGCTGTAGCACAGCGCCTGAACACAGCAGCGTCTGCGCACATGAGTGTGGTTGCTAGCGCCAGCGCGCAGGCGGCTGAGCTGGCGCTCGCGGAGCATGCACTAGGCAGTGATGATGTACTGTTGTTGAGTGGGGGTGACGGCACCATCCAACACGCGCTGTCCTGGCTTCTGACTCCGGAGGCTGACGGCAATCGCCGAGCTGCGCAGGATCTGCCAGCTATTGCCCTGCTGCCGGCAGGGTCAACCAATATGTCGGCCCTGGATATCAATGTCAGCAAAAACTGGCGGCGTGCGCTGGCTGCCTTTTTGCAGCAACTCCCAGCCGCGCTGCGATCGAGAGCTGTGCCGCAATTGATAAAGCGCTCCCTGGTGTCCGTCCAAGATGGTGACCAATACCGCGCCGGGTTCTTTGTTGGCGCGGGCGCCATCGTTCGGGGCATTGAGTATTGCAATGAAGTCTTGTGGGCCGGGGGTGCTGCGCGCAAGGAACGCACGGCAGGACTGGCTATGGCACGCACTATCTGGGGCGTGCTGCGCCAGCAGCCGCCGTTCGACGAGCGCGAGGCCATGAGCGTGCAGAACACCCTGCATACCCAGCAGCAGACTGAGCCCCTCAATCCGGCAAGTGGCGCGTTGCTGTTTGCCTGCTCATCGCTCGACCGCCTGCTAATGGGCGTGCGCCCGTTCTGGGGCGCAGAAGCTGCCGAACCGCTGCGCTATGTACTGGTTGAGCGTGATGCTGGTCTGCTGCGCGGCTTGCCCGGTCTGCTTGGGCTGCCTGGCTTTGCGCGGCCCGTAGCAGCGGCAGGGTTTCATAGTCATAATTGCAGTCGGGTAACTTTGCGGCTCGACAGTGCCTACGCCATCGATGGCGAGCTGTTCAAGCCTCAGGAAGGTCGCCTCGAACTGGACGTTGAACGTTCGCTCCGATTTTTTGTGTTGTAGGGCTTATTGTTGCGCAAGCTGGTCGTTAAATTAGGCAAACATCTGCTGCGTGGTCTGGGTCGCTTCCAGGCTCGTCACTCGCTCATTGCCACCACACCGTTCATCGATAACTCGGCCTTCGCCTGGGTGGGCGAGATGGAAGGGGGTTGGGAGAGCGTTCGCGACGAGCTCGAGCACGTGCTGGAACATCCCGAGGACATTCCGGCATTTCACCAGTTGTCGCCCGATCAGAAGCGTATTTCGAAAGGTGATAACTGGAAGACGTTTCCGTTTTGGGTATTTGGCAAACGCCTCGATGACAACTGTGCGGTCTGTCCGGCGACGGCGGCGCTGCTCGAGCAGTTGCCAGGATTGCAGAACGCGTGGTTTTCTATCCTTGCGCCGCGCTATCACATTCCTCCGCACAAGGGTCCAACCAAGGCTGTGGTGCGAGTGCACCTGGGATTAAAGGTTCCCGGCGACCGAGAGCAGTGTTGGATTCGTGTTGATGAGGAACGTTACGCGTGGCGTGAAGGCGAGGTCGTTTTGTTTGATGACACCTTTGAGCATGAAGTGCAAAACCATACGGATGAACAGCGTGTCGTGTTGTTCGTAGACGTACTGCGACCGATGGATCGATTGGGTGGCTGGGTGAACTCGGTGTTGCTGGCGCTGGTACGCTCGTCCACCTACGTGCAAGCACCGCTGAAAAATCTTCGTGAATGGAACAAGACCCATCCGCCGCGGTAGACCTGAAGGATGATGATTGATCTCAATACCTGGGATGGACCCGCTGAGGTGCAAGCAGAGGTAGCCATAGTAGGCGGCGGTGCCGCAGGCATATCGCTTGCGCGTCAGCTTGCCGAGGCAGGGCGCTCTGTCACTTTGCTGGAAGCCGGCGGGGTTGATTTTGAGGAAGCGACACAAGCACTTTATGCCGGCGCAGACCTCGGTATGGAGTATTACCCGCTGGGGGATTCGCGGCTGCGGTTTTTGGGTGGCACCACAAACATTTGGGGTGGGCGTTGTGTGCCCATGCAGCCCATCGATTTTGTGCAGCGAGATTGGGTGCCGCACAGTGGCTGGCCTATCGATTATGCCGAACTGGAGCCACACTACGCAGCGGCCCACGCAGACCTCGAGCTAGGTGCTTTTGATTACAGCGACAAGCTGTGGGCGAACTTCAGCAAGCGCTCTCCAGAGTTTGATCCTGAGCTGTTTGCCACCATGTTCTGGCGATTTGATGAGCGTCGCGAACGTTTCGCCGCGCCACTGCCCAAGGTTTTGGCCGCAGGGGGGCCTGGCGACACAGATGCCAGAGTGCGGGTATTTGTGCATGCTAATGTCACGCGGCTCGGCGTAACCCCACAGGCCAATGCGTTGACCGACCTGCGAGCCGAATCCCTAGGGGGCAAGGCCCTCACGGTGCAGGCCCAACAGTATGTGCTTGCCGGTGGTGCCATCGAAAATGCACGGTTGTTGCTGGCGGCGGATGAGGTTGAACCCCAGGGGATTGGTAACCGCCACGATCAGGTGGGGCGCTATTTTATGGAGCACCCACATGCGCGTCTGGCGACGGTGACCGCTAATGGCAGCTCAGCAGACCGGAGTGCTGCCTACGCCGTGTGGGCCGCGTTTCGTAAACGTTTTGCCGGGGAGGTTCCTGGTGCCGATGTGCCCCTCGCACCGGTTTTACTACCCAGTGCAGAGCTACAGCGTAAAGAACGCATATTGAACACGGCGCTGACCTTTAAGCTGCAGCGCTCTCTGGAGAAAGGCACGCCACTTAATCGGCAGCTTTATCTGAGCCTCAAACACTCGCTGAATCCAACCCGTACGGGTCGTACGTTGTGGCAAAGCTATCGCGCGGCTAAAGCGGCACTCCAACGGACCGTGCGCGAGCCCTTCGAACGTACTCGGGTTGCGCTGGGCTTGACCGGACTGCATATCATGGTGCGTGCCGAGCAGGCGCCTAATCCCGCGAGCCGGGTGCTGTTGGGGGTGGAGCGCGATGCGCTAGGCATGCGCCGGGCTAATCTCGACTGGCAGCTCAATGCCCAGGACACCCATACCCTGCAAGTATTGGCGCGATCGCTGGATGCTGAGTTTGCACGGCTGGGTATTGGCAGGGTGCAGCGGGCGCCCTGGCTTGCTGCTGTGGCCGAGGGGGCGGTGACCGCCTGGCCAATAGACCCAAGCACCGGTAATCATCCGATTGGCGGTTACCATCACATGGGCACGACCCGCATGAGCACAGACCCGACAGCGGGCGTGGTCGATGCAGATTGTCGCGTGCACAACTATGCCAATCTGTATGTGGCAGGTAGCTCTGTGTTCCCAACCGGTGGTTGGGCTAACCCGACGCTGACTATTCTTGCCTTGACCCACCGGTTGGGGGCGCATTTACTGAAGTGACCCGAAGCGGTAAGCGTGGTAGTTTGCGCCGCTTGTTACGGCGCTACTGCTGGTCCAATCTGACACTATTTGACTTACGGAACCCCAATTGAAAGCCATCATTTTGAGTGCCGGCCAAGGCCGCCGTCTATTACCCCTCACCGAAAGCACCCCCAAGTGTGCTCTGGACGTTGCGGGTAAGAGCGCGCTGCAGTGGCAGCTTGAGCAAATCTCCAAAACTGACATTGAGGAGGTGGTTGTTATGACCGGCTTCCATGCTGATGTGGTGGAGGGTATTGCGGCGAGCTTTGACGGTGTGAAGGTGCGCACTACTCACAATCCGTTCTATGCCGCCTGTGACAATCTGGGGACCTGCTGGCTGGCACGGCCTGAAATGACCGGCGACTTTGTTGTGATTAACGGCGACACACTATTTCAGGCGTCGATCTTGCAGCGCTTACTGGCCTCACCGGCGGACAACGCCGTTACACTGGTGATCGATCGCAAGGGCGATTACGACGATGACGACATGAAAGTTGTAGAGGTCGACGGCAAACTCAAGCGGGTGGGTAAAAAGCTGCCGGGCGAGCCAGTAAACGCCGAATCCATTGGCATGATGGCGTTTCGTGGCACAGGACCTGCGCTCTTTAGCGCCAAGCTTGATGCGATGATGCGCGACGAAACAAGCCTAAAGCGCTGGTATTTGTCGGCGGTAGACGAACTGGCAGCGGATGACTGTGTGGGTGTATGTTCCATCGAAGGCATGGATTGGTGTGAGATTGATGACGCGGCTGATCTTGCTCACGCCGCAACCGTAGTAGTTAACTGGAAGTAGTTAACTGGAAGTAGTTAACTGGTAGATATTTCGGTGGTTATTTCGGCAATTTATGGGCAACTGTGAATAAAAGCTATGAATAAAACTATGGAAGCGTTCGGTTATCCGGCGACGCTTGTGTGCGAATACGATCACTGGTGTGTGTTACTCCGTCCCGCTCAGGTCACGCTGGGTTCTCTGGTGCTGGCGTGCAAAGACCCGGCCCAAAAGTTTAGTGACATTTCGCCTGCTGCCTTTGCGGAGCAAGCGTCAGTGGTAGCTGACATAGAGCGAGTGCTTGGTGAGTTTGTAGCGTTTGAAAAAATGAACTACATGATGCTGATGATGGTTGATCCTGATGTGCACTATCACGTGCTACCGCGCTACTCCGAGCCCCGCAGTTTTGAAGGTGTTGAGTTTGTCGATGGCGGCTGGCCAGCGCTACCGGCATTGGGAGCCCCCACTGAGACCAGCGCAGAGGTGAACGCGGCACTGCTTGCGCGCCTTAAGGGTCTCTGGGCTCGCGACTACTCGCGACTGGGCTGAGTTACAATTTGTACGCCACCCTTGCCGGTTGCCACTAGCCGACGCTCATTGAGATCGTAGTCGATTGAAGAGCTGCGCAGGGTATTGCGCTGTTCTTCCAACACCGCATCCCCTTGCAGTTTCAAGCGATCGTTGTGCCTGAAGTACTCTATGTTGTCTGCGGTCGCGTCAACTTCGGTCGCGCCGTTCTCATCGATCATCCACACACGTGCTGGAGTGCCGCTCACCGCGATGGATTTGGGGTCGTCGACTGCGCCATAGAGGGTGGCCGAGTCGGCCCTGATGAACCAATCCGGGGCATCGAGTTGAAAGTTGCCCTTAAAGTGCAACGAGCGCACCTCTGGGCTGCCATCTTCGGGGACTTCCCGGGTCTCCCAGGCCTGATCCGCCCGAATAATCATGGTTTCGCCGGATTCGAGGTCTGGCGCCTCAATCGCCCCGCTGGCTGTTGCCAGTAGGACTAAAAGGAGGATAAAAGCCAAGACAAAGGAGAGCTGTGTGCGCATCGGTGCGATAATAGGTAATGCGTTGCCATAAAGCGACATTTCGACCTTGATCGTTGACCGTTACATCACCCGGCAGATTACGGGCCCGATGCTGTTGATCATCGGGCTGCTTGTCGCCCTGTTTGTCACCTATAGCCTCACACGGTTTCTAACAGATGCCGCTACCGGGTTGTTAAACCTGGCAGAAGTGTCGCGGGTAACAGGCCTGCGGGGTGCTATTGCCCTGGAGGTTTTGGTGCCAATCAGTCTTTATGTCGCCATTGTTATGGGCCTGGGCCGGCTCTATAGCGAGTATGAAATGGATGCTTTGCGTAGCGCTGGTGTGTCCCGTGCTCGCCTGCTGCGCCCTATTATCCTGTTGGCCCTGGCTGTGGCGCTGGTGGTGTGGGTAGCATCGCTGGTGATTCGACCCTGGGCCTACTCAAGTATTTACAATTTGGAGGCGCAGGCTGAGGCCAGCGACGAATTGGAGCGGATCAAACCTGGCCAGTTTTACCACTACGACGATCAGGACCGCACCGTGTTTGTCCGTGATCGAGGGGACTCGGCGGATGAGTTGCGCGGCATTTTTGTCCGCACGCACGACGGTGCGGGCATTGAGGTGATCGCCTCGGCTAACGGGCAGGTGCGGGAGTTCGTGACCGCGACCGAACACGAGCTGCGGTTGTTTGATGCGCGAGTGTTCCGCGCAGAGCGCAATGACTTCAATTTACTGGGCGAGTTCGCCGAGTTTCGCCTGAGCATTCCTGCCGCTGTTGTGACACCACCACCCTACAAAGCCAAGTCAGCCCCATCAACACAGTTGGCCCAGTCGCAGGACTTTGATGACCAGGCCGAGTGGCAGTGGCGTATAACCACAGGAATATCAGCATTGTTGCTGGCGCTACTTGCCGTGCCGCTCAGTCACAGCCTGCCGCGCCAGGGGCGCTACGCCAAAGTAATGATTGCGGTGGCGATCTACGCGGCCTACTACATTTTACTTGGCGTTGCGCGCACCTGGGTGGAACAAGGTACGGCCAGCACCATGCTCTGGGTGCCCGGCGTGTTGTTGGTCGTGGTGGTGTTGGCTTACGCCCCCTGGCGCCGAGGGGAGCTGTAATGGGCCTGGGACTCAACCGCTACCTGGTGGCCAGCATGTTAAAAGCGTTGCTGCCGGTGATGCTTATGTTACTCGCGCTATTCAGTTTTTTGGCGCTGGCGGAGGAGCTTGAAGATGTTGGCAAGGGCAGTTACAGCACAATGAACGCGGTAACGGTGGTTGGTCTGACACTGGCCAATCGCTTGCTCGATTTATTACCTGTGATGTTGTTGCTTGGCGCGCTCGTTGGCCTGGGTGGGTTGGCCGGAAACTCGGAACTCACCGCTGCGCGCTCCGCGGGACGATCGCCGTGGCAGCTTATGCGACCGCCCTTGCTGACGGCGTTGCTGGTTGGCTTGGCGCTCCTGGGCGTTGCCCAGTATGTGGTGCCGGCTGCCGAGCAGCGTGCTGAAACGCTGCGCGCCCGGGCAGTGACGGATGTGTCGGTGCGCGAGGCGTTGGATGAGAGCACCGGCGAAAGCAGACAAGAAGACACCTGGACGCGCAGCAACAACCAGATCGTCAAGGTTGGCCGGATCGGTGAGGCCGGGCTTTTGGAAGATGTTGAGATCTACAGTTTTGATGAATATGGTCTCGCCAGTGTCAGGCAGGTGGCTACGGCCGAGGTGCTGGATGAGCGCAATTGGCAACTGGACGATGTTCATGTGCTGCGCGCTCCTGATGCTGCAACAACTGCCCCCTCCAGCTCGAAGGGGATGCAGAGTGATATGGAGCGCGAGCGGTGGCAAATCGATCTGGCGGAGGACCGGTTATCGGTGCTGGCGTTGCCACCGGCGTCGCTCAGTCTGATTGATTTGCGTGGGCGTATATTGCGTTCCGAGGCGAATGATCTGGATGTTCACGGTTTGCGGGTTATGCTTTGGCAGCGCCTGAGCTTGCCACTCGCTGCGATCGCAATGGTGCTCTTGGCGTTACCCTTTGTGTTTGGTTCGACGCGCGTACTGTCTGTGGGAGAACGCGTTACTTTTGGTGTTATTGCCGGGGTAGTGTTTTATCTGCTCGAACAATCCAGCGCCCACTTCGCCATTATTTACCGGCTCAATCCGGTGTTGATGGCGATATTGCCCGAATGCCTGATACTGCTGTTCGTGGGAAACTGGTTGTGGCGTATGGATTAGCGTTCAACGAAGTCAGCATCCGGGGTGCCATCGGTGGCAACAAACAGCCGGCTGTGCACGGTCTTCTCTGCAGGGGTTGCCGAAAATTCCAGTAACCGAAACGACGCCAGAGCCGCGCCGTGGATACTTGACGCCGACGCGGTGCAGTAGCAGGGCACCCCATTCACTTCGTAGTCGATGTTTTTGTGTAGATGGCCGTGCAGCAACGCACTTGCCGCAGGGAGTAGTGCCTGTAACTCCGCGGCATCCAGCAAATTTTTCCGCCCGGCGCTTAAGTTAAGCGCCGCGGGGTGGTGCAGCGCGACCAGTTTGTGTGTGCTTTCGGTGTTGTCCGAGGTGCTTGGGGTAAGTTCTTGTGCAAGCAACGCACGTTGTTGCTCGCCAAGCTGACCGTCCGCTTTGGTCAGTGGGGCAGGATAGGCGCTGCACAGGCCCAGCAGATTTACAGGGCCGACGGTCAGGCGGCGTGGCCAGTCGTGTGGTGCTTGCACGGGCTCGCCAAACACAGGCAAGTCACCGAGCTCCTGTTGCCACATGGCCAGCGAGTCGGCGGCGTAGTAGTCATGGTTACCTGGTACCAGCAGCACCGGCACCTCTGCCGCCAGCGCTTGCAGCCAGGATTTAATTTGGCGCATTTCCTGGCGCAAACCGATGTGCAGTAAATCACCAGTGAGCACGATGGCATCCGGTTGCTTCGCGAGTGCGGTACGGGTTGTCGCTTCCAGCATTTGCTGACTGTGCTGATGCTGGCGTTTCCGGCGCCAAGACAGGTAACCCAGTGCCCGTTTGCCGAGGAGCGGCCTCACACCTACGCCCGCCAGAGAGGTGGTGTGGGAGTCGGTGAGATGAGCGATGCGAATCACGGGGTAATTTTCGTCCGGACGTTAATGGGGTGGGTGTTCAGGTATACTGCCGCGCTTGTCCTGCGAACCATAACACCATGATTTATCTGCATATACTCGGTGACTCCACGCATTCACTGTGGGGCCTCGATGCCACTACCCGGCTCCAGCGACAGCTCGCCCAGTTTACCGAGTTCAAGCTGCTACCTGCGGCTGATGTATCTGCTGCGGCGGACCCGGTGTTGGTGGTGCGCGCAGAGTATCTGTTTGAGCCGAAAACGCTCGAAGGGTTGGTTGAGGCCGGTTTTAAGGCGCTGCGCTGCGGGGACGATGGCGCGCTTGCCGCAGCCTATGCGCCTGCCGAGCGAGCACAAGCGGCAGTGGCTGCGTTGGTTGAGCAACAGCCTGGTGATTTCGAAGTGCTTGGTGTTGAGGATCTTGCCGCGTTTGACGGTGCTCTGCGCAAAGTCGAGCCACCGCTGTTGGCCAAGGTTGAGCAACAGTCCGTTCATCGACTCGAAAGTGTGCTGTACGGCAACGCCTACAAAGGCATCACTGATTTAGTGACCAAGTGGTGGTGGCCACGTCCGGCGCGGGTGGTGGTGGGCTGGTGTGCCAGTGCCGGGATTTCACCCAATGCTGTGACTATTTTAGGCGGCCTGTTGATGCTAGCGAGTTGCTGGCTGTTCTATCACGGCTACTATGCTATTGGCCTGCTCGGTGGCTGGATCATGACGTTTCTCGATACTGTTGATGGCAAGCTCGCGCGAGTGACCATTCAATCGAGCAAGCTGGGGCACGTGCTCGATCATGGCATGGACATTGTTCATCCGCCGTTTTGGTACGTGTTCTGGGGGCTGTCGTTACCCTACAGCGTACCCAACTTCGAACCCTGGCTTGGCCTGTCGCTGACCACCTGGTGGGTATTGATTGTGTTTGGTTACATTGCGGGACGGTTGTTGGAAGGGGCCTTTCACGCGCTGGGGGACTGCTCGCTGTTTGCCTGGCGGCCGTTTGACGCCTACAACCGGTTGATTACCGCACGACGTAATCCCTTGTTGATTCTGTTAACGGCGAGCATCGTCGTGCAACGTCCTGATTGGGGATTTTACGCCATTGTAGTCTGGACGCTGGTTAGCTCGGCGGTGATGGTGGTGCGCCTTGCGCAGGCGGCAGTCGAGCGCACGCGGTCAGGTCCGGTGCAGTCCTGGCTTGCCGAACCGGTCGCCGCGGCACGTGATTATCCCGCCGCCTTTGCACGGTTCTCGGGCACGCAGAGCGCCTATGGTGATGCGGCCAAACCTGGCTCGAGTGCGTAAGCGTGAGTCACCCCGACAGTGCAGGCGAAAGTACAAGCGAAAGTACA
>CAZSYU010000023.1:1462-38765 GCA_964611345.1 uncultured Pseudomonadales bacterium | reverse complement strand
GCGAAAGTACAAGCGAAAGTACAGGTATAGCATCACTTGAAGACCTTATTCGTGCGCGGTTGCGGTTGGCCCTCCCAAGCCAGGCAAGTCAGCCCGCTGGGAGCGCGGTGCGGACCTTTGATGTCGGGGCCGCCCCAGCTGATACAGATCTTGCCGCGCTACTTGCGGCGTTGCAGGCTCGTTACGGCTCTGCGATTAAAGCGGTGTTGTTGTATGGCTCTTACACCCGTGGTGCGCGCGACTCGCTCGTTGATCTGTATGTGCTGCTCGATGGTTATCCTGCAGTTGTGCCGCGCTGGCAAGCGCTCGCTAACAAACTATTACCACCCAACGTTTATCAGTTAGAGGCGAACAATGGTGTGCGTTGCAAGTACGCGCTGTTGCCACTGCGCCAGTTTGTACGCCGACTCGAACGAGATTTTCACTCCTATTTTTGGGCCCGGTTTGCGCAACCTTGTGCACTCGTGTATCTCAGCGATGAGGTGTCGGGGGCGACACTTGTCACCGGTCTTGCGAATGCGGTGCGCAGATTTTGTGTTGAAACTGCGCGTGCGGTTCCTGCACCTTGTCAGCCTGACATCTTTTGGGAAGAAGGCCTTAGCCGCACCTACAGTTGCGAGTTGCGTTCCGAAAGCGGGTTCCGCGCCAGGACCCTGGTTGCGGCAAACGCAGAGTACCTGGTGTCTCTGGCACGCAGTTGGGCGGCAGAACTCCGGAATCAGGACGCAAACCAAACCATCGATTATCCGGCCTATCCGGGAGCATGGCGCTGGGGTGTTCGGCGCGTGTTTGGCAAGGCTCTGAGTGTTGCACGGCTGTTGAAGGCCGCGTTCACCTTCAACGATGGTTTTGAGTATTTGCTGTGGAAGATTGAGCGGCATTCTGGGGTTTATGTCGAACCCACACCCTTGCAGCGCAAACTGCCGCTGCTGTTTGCCTGGCCTGTGTTTTGGCGCCTCTATCGGCTTGGCGCCTTTCGTTAGGCGGTTGCATGAGTGCTCCCGAAACAAACTCTCGCCCGTCGCAAAAGTCCAAGGTGTGGAACAACTTTGGGCAACTGGTAACCGGGCGGCTGGTCAGTGCGGTGCTTACGCTTTTGGCAACCGCGGTGATGGCGCGTGCACTGGGGCCCAGTGAATTTGGTTTAGTCGTTCTGTTGCACACCTATGTGTTAACAGTACGGGCGTTGTTAAACCTTAAACCGGCGGAGACCTTTGTAAATTTTGGTGTGGGCTTAATCGATGCAGGGGACAAAGCCCAGACCAACCGTCTGTTGGGTCTGATTCGCAGCTTTGAATGGGTGACGATGTTGCTCGCGACGGCACTTGGTGTGCTGGCGGCCCCACTGATTGGACCTTTGCTGGGCCTGCCAGACTCGGCGATTGGCGTCTTGATGGCCTATTCGCTGGTATTGCTGACCTCACCGGTAGGCACGTCGCGCGGTTTTTGTCGCGCGACCGAACGGTTTGATGTGCTGCGCAGTGCCATTGCTATAGGTCCTGCGGTGCGACTCGCCGGCGTACTGCTCGCCTGGCATTTTTCTGCGTCCTGGCACTACTTTGCATTGGCCTGGGCTGTGAGCCTTGCGGCGGCGTATTTGTTTTTAGGCTGGCGCGGTCGGCGACTTATGCGCAGCGGCGGCTTTAAGGCAGAACACATCTCCTGGCGCCAGGCGAACATTGAATTTTCGGGTCTGCCTGGATTTGTGGGTGTGGTCTATACCCAGGGCCTTCTCGATCAGCTACCCAAACAACTTATCACCCTGTTGATCGGTGGCTTTCTCGGCACGGCGAGTGCGGGGATATATAGAGTCGCCAGGGAGATTGCAGATGTGCTGGCTAAGCCCGTACAACTGATACGACAAGCAGCGTTCACCGAGATTACCCGCATTAGGGAGACAGGCGCTAACGGCCATGCAAATCTGGCACAGGTGTTTATGAGTTATGGTTTTAAAATGCTCCTGCCTGCATTGCTGTTGGTGGCGGCTGTTAGCTACTTTCGTGAGGAATTGCTGACGGCAATTGCAGGCGCAGATTACGCAGTGGCCGGCGTGCTGTTGGTATTGTTGTTGATTGCCGCTGCGATCGAGCTTGTTGGCGCCGTATTGCGGCCTACGGCTTACGCATTTGGTAAAGCCACGGTTGCGTTGCGCGTACAGATCGTTGCGATGCTCAGCTACGTGCTGGTGTTTATAGGTTTGAGTCAAAGCTATGGACTGATCAGTGTAGGCTTTGCCGCACTTGTCGCTGCGAGCGTGACACTTGTTGTGCTGGGTGGGCTGGTGTGGCGTTGGTCACGCGCCGCCGCTGCTAATTGATCTGGTAGCTTGCCCCATCGTTTTGCAGCTTGTCCGGGTTTCTGACGATAAATATTTTGCTTAGCAGGTGGTTCTCGAAGTACAGCGTAATCACCCCAGTGGTGGTGCCGTTAAGCGTTTGCTTGATTGCCGGTTGACCGTTTACCCGGCAGAGGCTTGAGAGCGTTTCGGGGTCTTGTTGGGGCGCTACCCTGTTAATAAATTCGATGATTCGTTCCTTGCCTTTTAGAACTTTGAGCGCTGCTCGAACCTTGCCGCCACCGTCTGTATAGAGTTCGACATCGTCGGCCAAGTGATTGACGAGGCTCTGCAAATCTTCACCCAGTGCGGCGTCGACAAAGGTGTTGAATAATGCTTCACAGTCCTCTGCACTTGCCTGGAACCGGCTTTTTTGTTGTTTCAGATGCTGCTTTGCGCGCCTGCTGAGCTGGCGGATGTCCTCGGGTGAACGATCGAGAACAGCGGCGATTTCGCCGTGTTTGAAGTCGAACGCCTCGCGCAAGATATACACGGCACGCTCTACGGGCGTGAGTTGTTCCAACAGCAACATAAACGCATAGGACAGTGTCTCGGTGAGCTCTTGCTGGCTGTCAGGTTCTCTTTGTTGTGATTCGAAGAGTGGCTCCGGCAGCCAAGTGCCGACATACTCGGTTCGCTTTTGCCGTGCTGACTTCAATTGATCGATGCAAAGCCGGGTAGTGATGGTAACCAGATAGGCCTCTGGGTTTTCGACATTGTCCTGGTTAGAAATTGCTTGCCAACGCAGATAGGTATCCTGCACAGCGTCCTCGGCTTCAGCAATCGTGCCCAGCATGCGATAGGCAATGCCAAAGAGCCTGGGACGAGAGATTTCGAACTGCTCTGCCTGCATGCGAAGGGTGTTCCTCACTACCGACTATTGACTTCGAGGTTAATACTATACAAACGCGCCAGGGTTTGGGCGTAATCGCTGTCGCGTGGGTCGCCGATTTCGTTCAGCACTCCGCCAAATGAAAGTAGTGCTGCACTGCAGCCAATGGCGCCTATGAGTAGCAGGTATTTGGTGCTTTGCGGCATTAACCTGGAATCTCCGGAAACTCCGAATTGATCGGGCGCCAGCAGGCGGGTACGGGCAAGCAGTATCTGCACGCCGGTGTAACCGTGGTACAGACCCGCACAAAACAGCAGCAGATAGTAGGGGTAAAAGAATCCCGGAACCCACCATAACGTGAAGGCCACACTGTCAAAGCCTGTGGCAGCGTTGTACCACCAGCCAACGCCTCGGGTGTTCAACATGTGAACGAACACGACTGCCAATAGAAAGAAGCCAGCCCAGGTTTGCAGCCGATGGCGCAGGCTACGCCGGTTGCGGCTGTTTTTTCTGAGCAGGTATAACCACACTCCGGCAACTGCATGAGTGGTGAGGGGGGCGATCACCAGCAACACCTCCACGACAGGTTGTTGATAGATGCGCTGCAGGGTGGTCTGGATGCTGTTGTAAGTGTCTGCGCCAAAGACGCCCAGCAGGGCATTACTGAGGTGCATGACCAGAAAGACGAAAAACAGGCTTCCGGCGATGGCCTGAGCTCTGGACAGCAGTGCTTCTGTGCGCCGTGAGTCAGATTTTGTGGCTGTAGGGGCCTCCAGAGTGGTCATAGGCTGCTCGTCGAAGTAGTGTGGTTACAAGTTAGACGATTGACCGGGTCAAAACGTGACACAGCGAAACAAGATTCTTCTGCGTGGCAGATTGTGATGGCAGATAGTGATCTTCCCCCAGGTCAGCCCAGGGATATTGACCTGCCAAGCGTTGATGAAGTGCTGGGCACTGCCCGGTCGGTCCGTCGCAAGCTCGATTTCGAGCGACCTATTCCGCCGGACGTGCTATTCGACTGTATTGATCTGGCAACCCAGGCCCCTATCGGTCTGGGGGGTGAAAACTGGCGCTTTCTGGTGGTGACGGGGGATGAGCAAAAAGCAGGCATTGCAGCGATTTACCGGCGCGTTCTTCAAGACATCGAGCGGTCTCGCGGTATTGTGCTCAAACCCACCCAGCGAGCGCTCGCCGACCGGCTGCATGAGATGCCGGCCATGGTGTTTGTCTGTGTCGACGGCGTGCCTGATACGCAGCTATCCGGGCAAGTGGCGTTCTACGGCTCGATTCTTCCCGCAGCCTGGTCGTTAATGCTCGCGTTGCGCGCTCGCGGCATCGGTTGCACCTGGACGTCGTTGCTGTCTTCCCAGCAGGAGGATGTTGCCAAGGTATTGGACATTCCTGTCAGCGTTACCCAGACCGTAATGCTACCGATTGGTTATTGTAAAGGCGCGAAGTTGCGCAGGGCAGCGCGTCTGCCCGCCGCGGAGGTTACTTACTGGAACCGCTGGGGTGGGTCTCTTGTGGAGTCTCGCGCTGATGGAGGGTAGCCATGTGGAAACCTAGCCAGTGAGCACTTCGGGCGTCGAAAAACTCGGGTTTGGGACCAAATTCGCCTTTGGCTTCGGGCAACTGGGTGATGCGCTGTTTCTGGGACTTACGCTCACCTTCGCCCCGATCTTCTACAACCAGGCAGTTGGGTTGTCGGCTGATTTGGTCGGTGTTGCACTCTTTATTGGTATTTTTGCTGATGCGATTACCGACCCGTTGGTGGGTTCGATCTCCGATCGCTGGCGGTCGCCTCGATTTGGTCGGCGTCATCCCTTCTTGTTTTTCTCGGCGCCGCCGCTCGCGCTGTGTCTGTACATGCTGTTTCAACCACCCGCAGCGCTATTGGCAATACCTGCAGGCGAAACGCTGCCAGACCAGCTTCCACTGTTTTTGTGGCTCACAAGCTGGCTGCTGTTGGGTCGGTTTTTTCTCACGCTCTATGTAGTGCCGCACCTGGCGCTGGGCGCCGAGCTGTCATCAAGTTACGACGAACGTGCCTCGATATTCAGTTTTAACGCGATGTTTGGTTTTTTCTTTGGACCCATGATCGCCTTTGTCGCCTGGACGTTTTTCTTCGCAGAACCCGGCGTGCGGGCTGCAGATGGGGTGCTGGTGGCGGGGCAGCTGAACCCCGAAAACTATCGCAACGTTGCTATCGTTGCGGCTATTGGCATTGTGCTGGGTATCTGGATTTGTGCCGGTTTCACGTTGCGCCACGTTAAGCACTTGCCGCAACCACCCAGCGATTTACCGCGGTTTCGTTTCAGCACCGTGTTTGTAGAAGTGTATGGGGCCTTTAAAAACTCGTCCTATTTGAGTTTGATGCTGGGTTATTTTTGCCTGTCGTTAACCCTGGGGCATGCAGAATCGACCAACACCATCATCTTCACCTTTTTTTGGGAGTTAGAGCCGCAGCAAATTCGCTGGTTTTCATTTTATCAAACCGTCGGCTTTGTATTTGGGGCGTTCATGGCGCCCATTGTTATTCGTAAAATCGAGAAACGTCCCCTGGCGATTCTTGCAGTGTTTGGTTATGGCGTGATACACCCCTTGCCTTATATTTTGCGCATGCTTGGTCTTTGGCCGGACAACGGCGCTGAGCTGTTATTGCCAATGTTGCTGGTTTGGACAGTACTCGCCACCTGGTGTCTTGCGGCGTTGAATGTCTGTGTCATGTCGATGCTCGCAGATCTTGTGGACGAGCATCAGTTGACCACCGGGCGTCGGCAGGAGGGCATTTTCTATTCAGCCCGTGTGTTCTTTGCTAAGGCGAGTAACTCCGTGGCGTCCTTTCTTGCCGGCATTACGTTGGCCTACTACGCCGAGCTGCCTGCCAATTCGGTTCCGGGCGAGCTTGATTCCGACATCCTGTTTCGAATGGGGCTGCTGGTGATTCTGTTCAGCATTGGCGCGCTCGTTGCGGCGTGGTTCTATGGCCGCTATCGTCTCGATAAAGAGCGCGTGCAGGAGATTCAACGCGAATTGTCCGCTTAAGTGTGCCCGCTTAGGCTGCGTTTTGTCCCGCCGTTGCAATACCGACAGCTTTTATAATCTGTTCCACCTGTTCATCGGTGTGAGCAGCGCTTAATGAACACCGGATCAGACTCGAACCATCAGGCGAGGCTGGTGGCACGATCAAGTTGGTGTAGACACCTTCCGCTAATAGTCGCTGCCACACCGACAGAGCGTAGTCTGCTGATTCGCAACGCACGGCCACAACGGGCGACTTTTGTGGCCCCAGGGTCAGGCCATGGCTTTGCAACCCATCGTACAGTCTGGTAGCGAGGGTCCACAGACGTTCCCGGCGTTCTGGCTGTTCGCGTAACAGTTTAAGGGCCGCACGGGTACTGGCAACCACTGATGGGCAGGGCGATGCGGTGAAAATAAATGGCCGCGAGGTGTAACGGAACAGTCCGAGCTCTTCATGTCGGCTCACGCAATAACCGCCGGTAGCCCCCAGACTCTTGCTAAAGGTACCAACAATGAAGTCGACGCGGTCGAGGACATCCTCGGCCTCAGAAAGACCACGGCCGTGTTCGCCCATGGTGCCCAGCGAATGCGCCTCGTCCACGAGTAACATTGCGCCGTATTTTTCACACACGTCACAAAACTCCGACAACTTTGGGTAGTCGCCCAGAATGCTGTACAAACCTTCGATGGCAACCAGTGCCGAACTTGCACGATCACCCAGGCGGCGCAGGCGCTTGTCGAGACTATCTGGGTCACTGTGCTTGAAGCGAAAGATGTCAGCCCCGGAGAGTTTGCAGCCATCGTAGAGGCTCGCGTGCGCGTCGGCGTCGAGCATAACGACGTCGCCCGGACCAACCAGTGCGGCAATGGTGCCGAGGTTTGCGCCGTAACCGGTGGAGAACAGCATAGCTTGAGGGTAGTTGTAGAACTCGGCGATTTCTTTTTCCAGTAATTCGTGGCCGGAATAGTTGCCGTTGGCCATGCGCGAACCCGTCGTGCCGGTGCCGGATTCAGTCAATGCCTGTTTGGCGGCGTCGATACATTCAGGCTCAAACGTGAGGCCAAGGTAGTTGTTTGTACCAGCAAGAATGGTCGGTTTGCCGTTAATCTGCGCCGTCGTGGCGTCAATGGCACGCTCCATTACGACCTGGGTTGGGTTAGTGCCCAGTTGGCTCAGGGTGTCGCGCTTTTCGGCCGCCTCAGCAAACTTATCGAATAGCTTGTTCATGGTTACTCGACACCTTGCGCTTTAACGGCTTCGGCGAGATCGCTTAGTGTTTGAATATTAGCCAGGCTGTCGAGATCGATGTTGATGTCGAAGTGATCTTCGACGTCGGTAACAAACTCGAGTACCACAACCGACTCAAGACCCAGACCGCTGATTAACGTGGTCTCGCTGAGTTCTTGTTGGTCGTCGTTGAGAAAGCCTCGCAAAATGGTCTTGAGGGTGTCTGCGATGCTTGCGTTGCCAGAAGAAGTGTCGCTCATGGTGTTTGGAAGTTACTCATCAAAATTGAAGTAGCACGCACTGCCTTCGGCCAGACTGATAGACGGTTGCCAACCGGTGGCGGCGCTGAATGGGTAATTATCGCAGAGCCAGCGTGGGTAACCCAGCTCTCTGGCCTTGCCGGGCGTCAGCATTGGCTGATATCTGAATATTCTAGCGCACAGCAGGTTCAGTGCACCCACTGTACCAAGCACCCAGCCGGGGACAGGTACGGTGAGGTGCTTGCGCGCCGGGTTCAATGCCTGCGCGATCTCGGGCCAGGAGTAGCCTTCGGGTGTGCCATCGTGAATATTGTAGATGTCGCCGGATGGCATCGTGCTGGTGGCAAGCCACGCCCGCACCGCGCTGGTCAGATCCCTGGTGTGCAGAAAGGCCAGGCGCTGGTCTGGCGGCCCTGGGCGCGGCACCAGTCCGCGGTGAATGGTGCGGAACAATCCAGCCAGCTCCTTGTCTCCTGCACCATAGACGGCAGGGGGACGGAGGATGCTCCATGGCGCAGGACAGTTGGCCAGTTCCTGCTCACCCGCGCGTTTGCTGTTGGCGTAGTGGGAGAGTTGCGGCTTGCTGGCCGCCAGCGATGAGACCAGCAGAATTTGTGGCAGTGCCTGAGGCGGTTGTTGCGAAGCTCGCTCGCGCAGCGCGCTGACCAGGGCGCGAACGGGCAGCACATTGGCCGGCTCAAAGTCGCTGTAGTCGCGTCCGCGCACCGATCCTGCCAGCAAGATGATGCGCTCAGGCGCCTCGGAGGCTAGCGCCTCTTGCCAGGCTGCGACACTGGTCTGGTCAAACGCCAGCTGGTGGACACCAGCAAGCAGCTCATCGCGGCGTGCGCTGGTTCCTGCGCGGACAACCGCGGTGAGGTTATGCATTGGATCAGTGGTGAGCTCATGCTGCAGGTGACAACCGATAAAACCAGTTGCCCCTGTGAGGAGTATGTTGATTCCGGAGCTCGAAGATTAGGCGGCCGGCCGCAGCGAGCGCTCCGGCCGGCGTCGCACTAGGCGACGCTGTCGGCGATGGCGTAGTCCTGGTGAGCTATAACAGCGGCGCTGTTGGCTTCTTCCAGTTCGGCCATTTTAGTCGCGGCCAACCGCTGCAAGTAGTCAATCTTTGCTCTGGAGCGGGACAGCTTGCCAGATGAAGTGCGCGGCAGAGTACGTGACGGCACAAGATCAACGTGCACGCTGACACCAAATTGACCCTGAATGCGGGCTTTCAGCTCATCTGCGAGTTCAGACTCTGTGTTGCGAGACTCAACAACCATGACCACGCTTTCGCTGCTGTCTGCTTCGTTGACTGAGAACGCAGACACGTTACCCATACGCACTTTGGGCACACCTTCAGCAATGTGCTCAAGATCTTGTGGCCAGATATTGCGACCGTTGATGATAATGACGTCTTTGCGACGTGCCGTGATTACCAGACGGTCACCCATACGGTAACCAATGTCACCAGTGTCGAGCCAACCGTCGGCCGACAGCACCTTGTCAGTGGCTTCTTTGTTCTGGAAGTAACCGGTCATCACGGAAGGACCGTGCAAGCAGATTCGACCGCACACGCGCTCGGGCAGTTCATTTCCGGCATCATCACGAATCGCGAGTTGGTAGCTTGGTAACAGGCTGCCGCAATCCACAAACTCAAGGCTCTGGTTGCTGTCCGTTTTAGTTTCTGGGCCGTCTGCAAGTGCAGGAGTCGCCCGGCCAAGATCCGTCATTTCGAACTTGTCGACCAGGTCGATGCCGAGGCCTTGATCGAGCGGCGCGAAGCTTACCGCCAGTGCGCACTCGGCCATGCCATAGCAGGCAACAAAAGAATTGGGGTTGAAGTTGCTCGCCTGCAGCAAGTCTGCAAACTGCTTGAGTGGCCCAGGGTGGATGCGCTCGGCGCCGACGCAGGCGACGCGCCATTGGCTTAAGTCATAGCGCTCACTGTCTGCAACTCGCAGGCGCTTGGCCACCAGTGCGTAGCCGAAGGGTGGGCTGGATGAAATAGTGCCCTTGTTATCAGACAACAACTTTAGCCACACTCTTGGGCGCATGGCGAAGGTGCGGGGGCTTAGGTAATCCGCAGACAGCTGGGTTGCCATGGGCAGCAACACAAAGCCGACAAGGCCCATGTCGTGATAGAACGGCAACCAGGAAACGAAACGGTCCTTGCTGGTTAGATTTAAGCCGAACTCGCTGATTTCGTGCAGGTTCATAAGGGCAGCAGCCTGAGATACCTCAACGCCGCGAGGGAACGAGGTGCTGCCCGACGTGTACTGCAGGTACGCAGGCTCGTCACCGCTGAACGGTGTCATCACGCACTCGTGATCCTCGTCCAGCGCATCGAACACGTCGGCTTCGCCGTACAGGCGCAAATCCATACCCTCAGCAGCGCTCGCCAACAGCTTGCTGTGGGAGGACGGTGCTACTGCGATGGCTGCGCCGCAGGTTTGGAGCATTTGCCGGATCTGGCTGGTCCATGCGTCACCGCCACCCAGTTGCAAGCCGGCTGGCAATGCGACGGGCAGCAAGCCAGCGTACTGGCTGGCAAAAAAGAAGCGCATAAACAGTGGGTCTGTTTCGGCCACGATTGCAACTCGGTCGCCACGCGTGAGACCCAGCCCCATTAGCTTGCGTGCAAGCACCTGGGCTTCGTCACGCAGCTCGGCGTATGTCATGGTGCTTTCGAGTTCACCCTTGCCGTCGTAGAAGTTGTAGCCGGTATCGCCATTGGCTGCAAAATTGAGGGCGTCAACAAGGTTATCGAAACCATCTGTGGTTACAGATGAAGTCGTTGAGCTTGTTGGTGTCTTTATCTGTGCGCTAGGCGCTGATACACGATCACTGGTCATAAGTGTGCTAAAACTCTTGGTCTGGCCAAAAAACCAGTACTACGCAAGCGCAGCCTGGCAAGTCGTCATTTATCGATTTGACGTCGTCATGTCGTCAGTGTGTCGCCGGTCTTCTTTGAGACATTAGACGGCACGTTTAGTTTTTCTCAATCTCTGTCATCACTCGCCCGGCACGCCGGGTGACCGATTGAACGGTTGCAAGCACTACCTCTGCCGGGCTTGCAAACCACTCATACCAATTGCACCCCATACTGCAGCGCAATTTTTCGCTAGCCTCGGCGCCATTCCTGCTGCCGAGATAGCGACCTCTTAGCTCACTATCCGTTATCGTTCCAACCCAACCTGCGGCGGGGCTGTTCCGGGTGGTCCGCATTCGTGTGTCCGAATGTCGTAACCGGTCTCACTACTCTCTTATTACTACTCTCTTGTTCTCTACTGTTACTGTTTTCAGTAGCCTGCGGGTCAGGTCAACCTGACCCGCGAATCTCAATATTTTGACGAACTTTTCAACCGCTTGGACTAAAGATAGATCCGAGTCAAAGCTAGCACTCGCCGCAGTCTGCATCTCCAGATGCCATGTCCGACCGCAACGGGTGGCAAATGTATCCTTTTCATCACTATGAAGCAATTATGATCTTTCGATGAAAACAAAATGGAGACAAAGGCCTCAGAACGAGATGTCGATCACTCTGAGCCCCGGTCAGGGATATTTGTCATCTCAGTTAACTAATTAGGCCAAATGACCGTCAGTAAGGGGCTTGGCGGCGATATAACGGCTGTTAACTTGCCTATTCGCTCGCTCATGGACTGAATCTGCAGAGATGTAAAATCGACTATTGGTCTGACCAAGGTTCGCGGGCGCCTTTGCAGCCCTACCAGGCAGAACCCCAGGTGTCCCGGCTCACCATCTCCGCTACCGGTTTCCGGCGAATTGGCCCGTGACCACCGCCCACCGAATGGCCAATGGGCACATGTGCGGCGGTGTACCACTGGGCCGGCAGTTGCAGCAACTCGCGCACCCTGGGTTCTTCCATACATAACAAGGTCGTAAGAACACTGCCCAGACCTTCGTTACGTGCGGCCAACAGCAGATTTTGGACGGCGGGATAGACCGAGCCACCCCCGACAACACTTGGGCGTGGTTGATCTTTGTCGGTGATTGTCATGATCGATGGGTTGTAGCAAAACACGGCGATTAAGGGCATGGCTCCGAGGTTGTTGGCGAGGTAGTCGCCTGCGTCGAGTGCTCGAGCGGAGGTGGCTTTTTCATCCGCTGGCATGCTCTGCATTTTTTGGCGATAGCCTACGGTGTAGTTGTCCCACAAGGGTTTATAGAGATTCTGGAATTCTTGCTTGATGACTGCGTCTTGCACGGCAACGATGCGCCACGGTTGCATGTTGCCGCCGCTCGGCGCCCAGGTTGCAGCCTTAAGTATGCGGTCGACGACTGCGGGCTCAATTGGGTCGCTCTTTATGCGTCGAACAGCACGCAGTGTGCTCATTGCGTCGTAAATTTCCATACTCTTGCTCCTGCAGGTGAAAGTGACGGCTAGGTTTTGTCGGCGTAGCTCACGCCCATGCCCGCGCGCGCATCATTGGTGACGCCGTAGGGCGGAATCGGATAGCGCAGGCCATTGCGACTAAGTGCCTGCATACCGGCGATGGTTTTTGGCAGGAATCTCGGCGGCATCGCCATCAACAGTTCGTCTTCCATGACACCCCCATAGCGGCGCTCCGCAAAGCAGGGAATAGATAAAGAAGGTTCTCCGGTTGCCAGCGCGCGGCCCCAGGAATCAGCACAGGCCGATTCGCCCACACAGCTCCAGTCAAACTTCTTGTAGCCTGTCCATTGCAGGCCATTAATCAGAATGATCATTTGTGCAGGTGTGGCATAAATGAGGCAGATGTCTGGGGGATTAAGGCGACCGCTGGTCAACGGACTTACCACCATAGCCTCGTACTTGCCGTGCGGAACAACATCCATTGCGGCCTGATGCACACTGGCTTCTGCCGCGTTTTCAAACCACACGCCAGCCATGTGCTTGCCAGACAGCCACTCTTCGTTGCGCGGATGCAGCCCGATCACGGTTGCGCACTGGGCGCCAACCAGGTCCTCGGCAGTGATTCCAACCGTCCAGCCATTGCGTGATGCCTGTCCCACGATCTGGTCGGTGGTGTGCACGCTGGAAGGACGGCGCAATCGTGGGATGGCATCAAGTTCGCCCGCTTTTGCAAACATCTTCATACCGATCGGCGTGGTTCGCAGTCGCAGCAAAGCGTTTAGCTGCGCCATGAGTTCCGGCCAGTCGTAGTTGTCGGTGTCTCGCGCGATTACGGCGTTGGTATCGGAAGTCGCACTCATGGTGATGTCCTGCAAAACAAACCAATTAGCCTTATACCATTTTTCAACAACCTGCTTTAGACAGGATTGGCTGCGCGCCAGATGCGCGTGAGCGAAAACTCATCAAACTCGCCAAGATTTGGAATCGTCAATGCATCCAGCTCTGCACGCAGTTGGTAATCCCGATCATTCAACTCGCCAATCCTCGAATCGGCAACCCAAACCTCTTGCGCTGCCGCACGGGCGATTCTGAGCAGTGGCAGATTGCTGGCGTCATACAGCACGTCGGCCATCAGCACCGAATCAAAGGTTGGCGCTGCCGTAAAGTCATCCACAAGCGTGATGGCAACATCATTTATCTGTGCGTTGTATTGGGTGGCCAGCGCTGCGTCGGGATCTGTGTCGCAGGCGACTACCTCTGCCGCACCCGCCTTGGCAGCCGCGATACCAGCGACACCTGAACCTGAGCCCAGATCCAGCACCCGCTTGCCGCTTACCAGCTCGGGGTGTTCCAGCAGATAGCGTGCAAGGGCCTGACCGCTACCCCAGCAGAATGCCCAATAGGCGGGCTTGGCAACCACGCTGTGCATAACTTCCGCGGGCAAAGGACCCGTTGGGAAATCGGCGTTGATGAGGGCGAGTTGCAGGTGCTGGCCCGGCGGCAGATCTGGTAAATGCTGGTGTTCCAGTCTGCCCATGGGCAGGGTGCGCTTTAGAGCTTCCGAAAGCTGGGTGAACGATTGACTCGACAAGCAAACTCCACTTTGGTTACATCAAGGGTTGGAAGTGACCAATATAATATGGGAGAGGCCCCTCCGAATGCCGATGATACTCAACGAAGAGCAGGTGATGCTGCGTGATTCTGCAAAAGATTTTTGCACTAACAACACGCCGATCACGCAGCTACGCGCACTGCGTGACAGTAAAAACGCTGAAGGTTTTGACACCGGTAGCTGGAATTCGATGGTAGAGCTGGGCTGGGCGGGCATTCCGTTTCCGGAGGAGTTTGGCGGTCTCGACTTTGGGTACAAAGGGTTGGGTGTAGTCACCCAGGAGACTGGGCGCACACTAACCGCAAGTCCACTACTTGCATCTGTATGGACCGGTGGTTCACTGGTAAATATCGCAGGGTCCAAGGATCAAAAATCGGATCTGCTGCCGAAAATTGCCGGTGGCGAACTGTTGCTTGCGCTGGCGCTCGAAGAAAGCCATCGCCACAACCCCTACAGCATTGCTACCTCCGCGACAGCAGACGGCGCGGGTTACAAGATTGATGGTAAGAAGACCTTTGTACTGGACGGTCACGTGGCCAACAAGTTGGTCGTTGTGGCCCGCACGGGTGGTGAGCAAAACGATCGCTCTGGCATCAGCCTGTTTCTCGTCGATCGCGAAGCCGACGGGGTCAGCGTAGAGCGCACATTAATGGCTGATTCGCGCAACGCTGCGAACATTACGTTCAGCGGTGTGGCGGTTGATTCTGCCGCGCTGGTCGGTTCACTGGGCGAGGGCGCTGGCGCGCTTGAACAAGCCCTTGATATTGCCCGCATCGGCCTGGCTGCGGAAATGCTTGGTGGCGCTGAAGAGTGCTTTGAGCGCACTGTGGCTTACCTGAAAGAGCGGGAGCAGTTTGGTGTGCCCATTGGTTCTTTTCAGGCCTTAAAGCACCGCGCCGCCAATATGTTTTGTGAGCTCGAACTGTCCAAGTCGGTAGTGCTCGAGGCATTGACCGCGCTCGACGAAGGGCGGGATGCTACCGAGATTGGCAAGCTGGCTTCGCTTGCCAAGTACAAGGTGGGTGAGACTTTTTACACCGTGTCGCGCGAAGGTATTCAGATGCATGGCGGCATCGGTATGACCGATGAGTTTGAGATTGGGTTTTTCATCAAGCGGGCCGCGGTTGCCGAGATTACCTTCGGTGACCAAAGCTACCATCGCAACCGCTATGGCGAGCTAGAGGGCTACTAGGCCCGTTCTCTTCTGCAAGCGGCTTTCTAACGACGTATTCCAATTACCTGCCCAACCTGGGGAGGAATCGGCAAATTGCCGTGGCTTTCACGCAACTTGCGTATATTGGACTGGATGTTCTCGGGAAGGGGTGCTGCTTTTCGTTCTTCGAGGTTTACGTGTAAGGACATCTGTTCCAGCGTGGCCGCGAGATAGCCTTTTTCGGCATGAAACATTTGCATAAACAGGTGCAAACATTTGTCGTTCGCGTCGAGCAATTGCACGCTGACCCTTAACGGGTCATCAAGCATGACTTCCTCGGCGTAGGTCACGTGGACCTCCATGGCGAAGAACGAACCATTGGTGGCCCTGGTGTATGCAGCGCCAGCGTCGAGCGTATCAAAGACGTGGTCGACGCCTTTGTCGAAGACCACGTTGTAGTAGGCCATGTTCATGTGGCCGTTGTAGTCGATCCAGTCTTTGTGAACCTTGATAACGGGGCAGTTGATGAGAGTCATAAAATCAAAATCGTTTGCGATTGCTCTGGGCGCCCAGTGTAGCGCCAATTTGCTTCAACCCAATGCACAGTGCTAATAACTCCGCCAGTAGCGCTGTCCGGGGTCCTGAGGGAGACCAGGCTGCACCGCTGCCATTGAATTGGTCAGTCAAGCTTCTCTATGGCGTTGGCCAGGTTTCTGAAGGACTAAAAACCGGCGCTTTTGGCGTCTTCCTGCTGTTCTACTATTCGCAGGTGCTTGGCTTGTCTGCCACGTTGACGGGTATTGCGGTGGCGATCGCGTTGGTATTCGATGCCGTAACCGATCCATTGGCAGGCTCGATTTCGGATCGGTTCCGTTCGCGCTTTGGTCGTCGACACCCCTTTATGTATGCGTCTGCCATTCCCCTTGGAGTCGGGTTCTTTTTCTTGTTTGCGCCACCAGATGACCTTTCGCAGTGGTCGCTGTTTTTCTGGCTGGTCGGGTTTGCGATTTTTACCCGCGCCTCTATGACTCTGTTTAACGTGCCGCACCTGTCTCTGGGGGCTGAGTTGAGCAGCGATTATGCTGAGCGAACGACTGTGGTTGGCGTTCGATATTTTTTCAATACCTTTGGTGCCCTGCTTGCTGTTGCTGCGGGTTTTGGGGTGTTTTTTGTGGCGACTAGCGAGTTTCCACAGGGTCAGTTCAACAAGGAGCAATACCCCGACTATGCGCTGTTGCTGTCGTTCGTTATGGTGGCGGTGATTTTGCTCAGCGCGCTTGGCACGCAAAAACAAGCATTAACCCTGTCTCAGCCGCCGTCTGATTGGCGTAGCCGGCACGGGTTGTTTGCGCAACTTTGGCATGAGTTGGTCGAAGCGCTAGGGAACTACTCCTTCCGTTGGGTATTTGTTGGGGTGTTGCTTGTGTTCCTGATGGTGGGGGTTGATGTCAGCCTAAACCTCTACATGAATACGTTCTTCTGGGAACTCGAGGGCAAGCAAAATCTTGCGTACTTTATGGCCGCGCCACTCGGCGTAATGCTTGGCACCTTGTTTACCGGGCTGATCACCCGCCGGTTTGGCAAACTCAACGCGGTGCTGTGGGGAGTGGGTGGCTGGATAGCCTCCCAGTGCCTACCTATTTTATTGCGTGTTGCCGAGTTTTTACCGGCCAATGGTGATGCGCTACTTGTTGCTGGCCTTATTGGGCTGAAATTTGTGCAAGGGTTGTTTGTTGCCCAGTGTCTGGTGTCGTTCGGGTCGATGATCGCGGACATTGTGGATGAACATGAACTTGTCACGCATCGCCGCCAGGAAGGTATTTTCTTTGCGGCGGTGTCGTTCTCGAGCAAGTGCACCACTGGCCTTGGCAACCTGTTTGCCGGCATCGCACTTGATGTGATCGGCTGGCCCGAGGGTGCCCACATTAGAACCGCGGCGGATATTGCGCCCGAGACCATAACTCATTTGGGTCTGTTGTTCGGACCGGCGCTCGCACTAGTCGGTATCTTGTCACTCTGGTGCTATTCACACTATCAGATCGACCGCACTCGCCACGCGGAGATATGTGCGCAGCTGGCTGAGCGACGGTTGGCACTTGCGAAGGCGTAGCTAGCCACGCAGACTCAGGCGAATGAGATCGCTTGAGGATAGGTCAGTGCAGGCAGTAATCACCGGGGTGGGGGCGTGGACACCCGAACATGTAGTAACCAATGAAGAGCTGGTAGAGAGCTACAACGCCTTCGCGACTCGCTTTAACGCAGATAACGCGGCAGCTATTGCGAATGGTGAGTTGGCCGAGAAGCCCCTGTCGAGTGCTGACTTCATTGAGAAGGCGTCGGGAATAAAACGACGTTATGCCTATGTGAAAGACGGCATTCTGGATATCGACTGCATGCACCCGCGCATTGCACGGCGCGAAGATGACGAACTTTCCCATCAAGCCGAGATGGCCGTCAATGCGGCGCAATTGGCGATGGAAGACGCCCAGGTTACTGCCGAGGATATCGATCTGGTGATCGTGTCCTGCGCCTACACACAGCGTTCTTACCCGGCGATAGCCATTGAAGTGCAACATGCGCTAGGCATTGAGGGTAGTGGCTTCGACATGCTGGTGGCCTGTTCTGCCGCAACCTTTGCGATTCATCGAGGAGTAGATGCCATTGTTGCTGGCAGCGCCAAAGGTGTGCTGCTTATTAACCCGGAACTCACCTCACCACAGGTGAACTATTGTGATCGCGACAGTCATTTCATATTTGGCGATGTGGCCACAGCCGTTGTGTTGCAGGGTGATGACAAGGTGCGCTCAGATGATGCCTGGAAAATCCTCGGTACCAAGGCGCTCACTCTGTTTTCCAACAACATTCGCTCTAACTTTGGCTACGTAGCGCGAGCAGAAGGTGGTGATGCGTTTGCGGAGGATCGTCTATTTCATCAAAACGGTCGCAAGGTGTTTAAGGAAGTGTGCCCTATGGCTGCTGATCACTTGGAACAGCAGGTCAACCAGGTAGGCGTGCCAGTTGCGGATGTGCGGCGCTGGTGGTTGCATCAGGCAAACATCAATATGAATCAACTCATCACGCGCAAACTACTAGGCGGTGATCCACACCCTGACACGTCACCGATTGTGCTCGACGAGTTCGCAAACACGGCCTCTGCCGGCTCTATCATTGCGTTTGCGCGCCATCACGCTGATCTGCAGTCAGGTGACTACGGTGTAATCTGCTCGTTTGGCGCGGGCTATTCGATTGGTTCGCTGGTGGTGCAGAAGCTCTAGGCCTGTGGGTTGCACGATCCCTGCATGCGTCGAATCCACTCTTCAACTAACGCGACACCTTCGGTGTGCACCTGAGTGCGACCCGTTTCCGGCATCATTGCCCCGGGGTCTGTGCTGGCCATACGATAGCTAAGAATCGATTCGCCCGGTTTGCCCGGCATGATGCTAAACAGATTGCCACCGGTGCCTTTACCTGCTGCGATGGGTGGTTTGCACAGACCTAGGTTACGCGAGCTGTGTTCAATGCCAGCCCTGTAATCGAGGAACAGCTGTGAGGTATCGGCGGAACCCTGGGGGTTGTGGCAGTGCCCGCAGTTGGCATCGAGGTAGCTGCGAGCGTGGTGTTCTACCGTCGCGCTGTCTAGTGCCGCGAAATCAGCACCGTTTATCCACACCGCATTAGTTGCAATGGCGTCTGTTGACGCCGGCATGGTCAACCAGCCGCGATCCGCCAGTGCCTGTAAGGAACTCAATTTTCCCCGGTGCAGGTGGCGCGCTTTGGGACCGATGGGATGTATCACCTTGTCGCGGCCCACGGCATGACAACTGCCGCACTCGTCTCTACTCGGCACGACGTAGATGTTGTCGCCAATGGTTTTTAGTGCGCCAGTGATGCTCAGGCGGGCGTCACTCTGATCTTCGTTCCAGACGTAGGGCAGGGCTTGCCAGCCGCCGGCATCACGTACGAGCAATCGGGTTTCGAGTAAGTGAATATTCTCAGTAGAGTTGCTTGTGGTTGTGTCTTGACCGAACAAAGTGGGCTGGTGAGCGGCAGTTTCGCTCAGTGGTACGTCGCGAGTGTCATAGTAAAACGTCTTACTGATGACGGTACCAACAGGAAAGTCGAGCGTGTCGTGCTCGCTGAAGTTTGCCGTCGTGCCCTCGGGCAGTGAAAGTGTGCGTAGTTTCTGTGTGTAGTCGGAGAACAGCGGCGTGTTTAGCTCATACACAAGTGTGTCGCTGGCGCGCTGCAGATGGCCTTCTGGCATTTTCTGCAGCAACTGCCACTGCGAGAGTAGGGTCGGGTAGTCGCCCGCAGCAAAGCGCTGCACCTGTAGCTCTTGCGTCGTGCGCAAACCGCATGTAGCTAAGCCCATGAGCAATAAGCCCACCAGTAAAGTGGTGCCGAGCCTCAACTGCGGTGCAGTACGGCTGCTGCGTGTTGTTGACATAGTGGTTAACCGGCGGCGAGCTCACCCAGATCTACAGCAGGCAGTTTGGGTAAGTCGCAACGGTGGTTATCCATGCTCATGGTTGCTCCTGCGCCAGCGTTCAGAGAATCGACGTTTAGCAGAACGGCGTCGCCGTTGTTAATACAGATGCGCTGGTTGTCAGTGAGTTTTCCGTCGGTGAGCAATTCCGGGTTACGAGCGCCATCCCAGATGACATCCGGGAATGCGCCTTCAGCGCCGAAGAGTGCTACGCGCAGATTATCGAGATCGGCCATGGCCGGTTTGTTGCCACCAGGCGCAAACACATTGTCGTACACGTAGATACTCTCTGGGTATGGGTCGAATTCTGCTGCGGTTGTTCGACTGCTGGCGTAGTTGGCCGAGAAGTAACTGCTCAAAATGATATTCGCGGTAGCATTACCACTGATGCGGTTTTCGAAGATCTCCACCTCGTCGTTGGAGTTCACAATCACGCCTGTGCCGGTGGGTACTCCTGACACTGCGGTGCCTGGTGCTGCGAAATTTTTCAAATTGTTGGTGCGAACGTCGTTGTTGTAGACCCGGGTTCGACTGCCTTTAAGCGGAATATCGGGCATGTTGAACACGAGAATGCCGCCGGTGTTGTTTTCTGCGAGATTGCCGTAGACGTCGGCGTCGGTACTGTTTTCGATTTCGATGCCGGCGACGTTATCGCGTGCAATATTATTCCGCACAACGATATTTTTTGACTGACCAACGTAGATGCCGGCATCAGACGCGCCAATGGCGACAGTGTCTTCGACTAACAGGTTTTCGGTTTGCACCGGATAGATACCGTAGGCGCCGTTTTTGGTGTCTGGTCCATTGGTCCACTCGGCGCGAACAGCACGGATAACAATGTTGCTGCCGTCAGTGATTTTCAGGCCATCGCCTTTGGCGTCCTCGATGGCGAGATTTTCAATCGTGAGGTTACTGCCAGCAAGTAGCAAACCTTCGGCTCCGGCGAGCTGATTTTTAAACGACAATATCGTGTCGTTGCTGCCTCTGCCTGAACCTGCGCCGCGTATGGTCACGCCACTGGCGTTCATTACCAGACTGCGACTGATGTCATGGGTGCCCGCAGGAATCTCGATGACGTCGCCTGACTTGGCACTGGCGAGCTGCAGGCGCAGTGTTTCTTCTACTGATGTTGCTGCTGAAGTTTCTACTGATGTTTCTACTGATGTTTTGGGGGCCGTCGCCGCCGGTTGTGCTACTGAACTGCTGGAATCGCTACAGGCGCCAAGACCAAGGCATAGACCAAGCGCCACTAAAGTAGCGCTGGCAAACCTCCCTGGCGTCTTGGTGGGTGATCGCAAGCGGGTGCGAATAGCAACGTCAGTCGCAACATCGGTCATAGTGGCAGCTCAGTGTTAACAGTAGACGACAGTCTAGCCCGTAAAGCGCGGTGGCGCGATACCGGAGAACGTCGGGCTGCTAGTATGGGCCGCGAGAAATGAGCTTGTAGGCCCAGGGGGAAGAGACATGAACGAGCAAACGCAGGGGACTTTTGCAACGCAGCTGCAAGATCAGCACGGCAAGATGCTGACGCTGCCCGATGAGGGATTTAGTGTTGTGGTGTTTTTAAAAGAAGACTGTCCCACCTGCAAGCAAGCTTTACCAGTGATCAATGCGGCGGCTGAGGCGACGGCCAACTCAGCAGCCTGCGTAGTGGGCATCGGCCAAAGTTTGGCTGGCAATAAGGCATTGGTTGCGGCCGGACTTGTTGATTTTCCATTGCTTGATGACGACGCGCTGCATGTGTCATTTAACAACGACATAGAAATCGTGCCGACATTGCTGGTCGTTGATGAGGCGGGGACTGTGACGTCGCGGCTTGAAGGTTTTGTGCGGGACGAATGGCAGGCGCTCCTAAATAAGGAACTGGATGCACCGCTAGAGCTCGATTGGTCAGCCTTACCGGAATGGTCGCCTGGCTGCGGTTCATTGTCGCTTGATCCGGTACACAACGCACGATTGCAGGCCGAAGCCAGCAGCAGTCCGTTGCGGGCGCGCAAAGTGGAGGTGGGCAGCCTCGACGACGAATTTGAGTTCATGTTTGAGCAGGGCTTTACCGATGGATTGCCAGTGGTGCCGCCAACGCCTGAGCGTGTGGTGCGTATGCTCGCGGGAACCCGTCGCGATCCGCAAGACCTTGTTGCCGTGTTACCGCCAAACATGGGCGAGGCGACGGTTGAGAAAGTCGCTATTAACGCGGTTATGGCGGGGTGCAAGCCGGAGTATTTACCCGTGGTCATTGCGGCTCTCGAGGCCATGGCAACGGATGAGTTTAATGTGCACGGCGTGATGGCTACCACGATGGGAGCAGCACCTGTACTGGTTGTGAACGGCCCTATCCGCAACCGCATTGGCATGAACATGAAGATGGGGGCGCTTGGACAGGGCAACCGGGCGAATGCCACTATTGGTAGGGCCGTGCGCCTGGCTGTGCGCAATATCGGCGGCGCGCGACCGGGTGGCACTGAGCGCTCTACCATGGGCAACCCCATGAAGTTCACTATGTGCTTTGCAGAGTGGGAAGAGCGCAGTGACTGGGAGCCCTTGCATGTTGAGCGTGGTTTTGCGGCCCAGGACTGCGTGGTGACGGTGTTTTGCATGACGTCAGGTCCAACGCTGATGGTCGACCAGACCTCACGCACAGGCAGTCAGTTGGCAGGTAGTTTGGGTCAGTGCATAGAGAGCCTGCACCATCCGCGGGCGCACAATGCGGGTGATGCGTTAATCGTTGTCGCTCCTGAACATGTCGATACCTTTGCCCGGGATGGCTACACCAAAGACAGCATTCGAGCGCGTATTCAAGAAGTAACGTCAACGCCGATACGGGAGCTTGCGATGGATGAGGTGAGTGGCGTTGGTATTCCCAACGACAAGATTGCGGCCATGAGCGAAGAGCAACTCGCGCGCAAAGCGCCGAAGTTTGCCAGTACCGATAATATCCACATCGTGGTCGCGGGTGGTGATGCCGGCAAGTTCTCGGCGGCTTTCCACGGCTGGGTGACTGGACCAATGGGTTCGGTTGTTGTATCAAGAAAGATAGAAGACTAAGACAGTTTATTAAACAGGCGGTAACACATAATGACGACCCTGATGGATCCAACTGATGAGCGCGTGCCGGTGGCGCGGACGCTTGCCAAACGCGAGGTAGTGCTGAAAGGCACTGTCGCGCTGCTCGACATAGCCAAGCCGCGTGGCAATGTGCTGCTTGATCGTGTTGAAGAGCTGCTAAAGCACAACGCACCCGATATCGAAGTCATGCGTTGCGCCAAGCCTACCTTCACCAAGCCTGCGCCCGATGCATTGCGCGAACAATTGCGCGACAGTGTTGACCTGGTGGTTGAAGGGTTAGCCGACTGAGGATCCTGTACCACGTGCAGTTTGCATGACACGGTATGGTTTGAGATTCAGGGTATTCCGGCAGTGACCATTGCCTCGGAAGAGTTTGAGAGTGCAGCAACCATCCAGGCGGAGGCGCTTGGGTTGCCCGAAGCACAGCGTGTGTTTGTGGCGCACCCTATTCAGGATGCGACCGATGATGAAATGCGGGCCAAGGCAGACGCTGTGTTCGAGCAGATCGTCAAGGCATTGCTCGCTGAGGGTGTGAATACGTTTTCCTAAGCGATGCTCTGTGCTACGGAGCCCTCACAGACGGAGCCCTCTTAAAGGCAATCCTCTGCGGGCACGTAGTCGAGGCCAAACTCACGGGCCACCGGCTCGCAGGTGACTTTGCCGGCACAGACATTTAACCCTTCCCGCAGATGGACGTCGTCTGCGATGGCTTGTTGCCAGCCTTTTTCTGCGATGCGCATCGTATGCGGCAACGTCACGTTATTCAGCGCGTAAGTTGATGTGCGTGACACCGCACCGGGCATGTTGGCCACACAGTAGTGCACGATGTTGTCGACGACGTAGGTTGGGTCGTCGTGGGTGGTTGGTTTGGAAGTTTCAAAACAACCGCCCTGGTCGATAGCCACGTCCGCTAACACGCTGCCTGGCTTCATAGTGCCGAGCATTTCACGGGTGACCAGTTTGGGTGCCGCTGCGCCTGGAATGAGTACCGCACCCACAACCAGATCTGCTTCAGCAACACACTCCGCAAGATTTGCCTGGTTTGAAAAGCGCGTTTTAGCCCGGGCTTCGAAGTAGGTACCCAGACGTTCGAGCGCTTCTGGATCACGGTCGAGAATGGTGACGTCTGCGCCGAGCCCAGCGGCCATTTGAGCGGCGTTAAAACCCACAACACCGCCGCCGATGATGGTTACTTTGCCTGGCGAAACTCCTGGCACGCCGCCCAACAGGACGCCGCGCCCACCATGGGCGCGTTCGAGGGCTGTAGCACCTGCCTGAATCGACATTCTACCCGCGACCTGACTCATTGGTTTTAGCAGCGGTAAACCGCCGCTGCGATCGGTAACCGTTTCGTAGGCAATACCGATGACCCCAGAGTCGAGCAGTTCGCGGGTTTGGGGTTCATCCGCAGCAAGGTGCAGATAGGTAAACAGGATTTGGTCGCGCCGCAGTTGGGCGCGCTCTGCGGGTTGCGGCTCCTTTACCTTGACGACCATTTCGCAATCGCCAAACACTGTGGCGGCGTCGGGAACTATGGTCGCGCCGCGCTCAACATAGTCGGCATCCAGAGCGCCAATACCCAGGCCAGCACCCGTTTCTACCAGCACAGTATTGCCCCTTGAGGCCAGCTCGCCAGCACTTTCTGGTGTTAGACCCACGCGGTATTCGTGGTTTTTAATCTCTTTTGGGGTGCCGATAATCATCCGTTGCTCCAGTGGTCTAGTTGCCCTTATCGTTAGCGCGCAGTGTGCCGTGACTCGACGCAAAAAGCCCGTTGATTTCTGCGGGTCTGTGACGGGCTAGAACACCCTTTATCCGTGTCGCGCTGTCAGCGCGCTGCAAAGCTTGCCGCTACGCCTAGCTGTCGAGCCGTGTCCATAACCTTCACTACCATTCGGTGGCGGCGTCAGCACGGGGCCGAATCACTACCGCAGCAGCAGGGTTTTCAGCGTGCAAACGGGCGATTTGGGCACCGATCAAGCGTTCATCGACCTCTTGTCCGGCCACCAGCAAGCGGCGTCCGGCCATGACGTCAACGACAATAGGGCGCTCTTCGCTTATAGCGTTGGTGGGCGGGGAGGATTCAGGCACCGTGAGCCCCTGTTCGCGGACGAACACGGCGGTGACAATAAAGAAGATGAGCATGATGAACACAACATCAAGCATTGGCGTGAGATTAACCTCGGCCCGGTCATTGGCCGCTGTCACGGGGATGAACTTGCGCATGGGAGTCCTCTTTCGTTCAGCGTCGGTGCTGACACGTTTTGATCTTGTAAACATGAAGAGTCCTGCTTCAATTCTACGAGGAAAGGCCGCCAGGGCAGGATCATAGTGGCTGGCTTATTGTCAGCCTGTGAGCTGGTTGGGGTTTTTCTGTAAACGATTAGACCCTGGCGATGACTTTGCAATCTCTAAACTGTGTACTGCCTCACAGTTTTTTCGCTAGGCACCAGCGGCGCTCTTACACCCCTATCTTCTTATCAGCACCATCACCCAGCGGCCGATATTCAAAACGTTGGCCAGGGCTGCCGCAAAGTAGGTGAGGGCAGCGGCTTTCAAAACCGCTCGCACAGCGTCTTCGTGGTGCGCCTGAATGTAGTTACCCTTTGTGAGTATGGGCAACGCCTTGTTGAAGCTCGCATCCATTTCTTCCGGCAATACGATGAGGTAGGACAACGCGCCGGCCAACTGCAGCATCAGACTCAGCGCGATAAGGGCAAAGACCGCTGCGGGTGCTTTTATCAGCAGACCGATCAGGGGCAGGAGGTACAGCAGCATAATGCCAATTCGCTCCAGCAGCTTGGCGGTTGGCAAAAACCGTGTACGCAGGCGAAAGATCTCTTCGTCGCGATGATGCTGCAGCGCATGACCAACCTCGTGTGCGGCGACCGCGATTGCCGTCAGGGATTTACCTGAAAAATTTGCCGGACTGAGCCGCACGGCCTGGTCATTGGGATCATAGTGATCGGTGTTGGGAGCAGTCTCTTCTACCTTATGATCGACCATGTCGAATTGCTCAAGCAGGTGCTGTGCTAGTTCGCCGCCGGTGCCAGGCATGTCTTCGATGGTGGCTGCATGGCGACGCATTACCCAGCGCACCCAGAGTGCAGGAAGGTAAACAGCCGCAGCCAACAGCAGCATTAAAGTCGCGTAAAGCATTAGCGGTTGTTATCGAGCCACTTTTGCGCGCTGGCAGGTGGGTTGTGATAGTACGCGCTGAAACTGGTTAACAATTCCTCAGGCGCGTTAGCGACTATTAGATTGTTCTGGTGATCGCTGTGGACGAATCGCTCAGTGACGGCGTGATTCATAAAATCGATCAGCTTGTCGAAGTAGCCCTCGATGTTCAACAGCCCACAGGGTTTGCCATGAATACCGAGCTGGGCCCAGGTGATGATTTCGAAGAATTCATCCATGGTGCCGTACCCACCAGGGAGTGCGACAAATGCGTCTGCACGTGCGGCCATGAGCGCCTTGCGTTCGTGCATGCCAGACACAACCGCGAGTTCACTCAGTCCATCGTGACCCACTTCCATGTTTTGCAGGGCGTCGGTAATCACCCCGATAACCCTGCCCCCGGCACTGAGAGCGGCATCGGCGGTAATGCCCATTAACCCAACACTGCCGCCGCCATAGATCAGTTGCAGGTTCTGTTGGGCGATTTTGCGGCCTAACAACTGGGCAGCCGCTGCGTATTCAGGACGACTGCCCGGGCTTGAACCCATGTACACACAAACTGTCGATAACGCAGGATGGTTGCGGGTGATTGAGTCTGGTGCTTGGGGCAAAGTGGGGCTCCGGTTACTGGTGTTAGTTGTTCGTAGCGTTGACCTGCTGCACCAACAGCTTTTCAAGCAGGGGCTTGGCCTTGCTGGCGGCGGAACCAAAACGCTCTGGTGTCCTGTAAGCCTGACCTACCTTGTAGCTTGCGTCACCCAGCGGTCGATTGTTCTCACTGATTACCAGCTCTAGTGCGACCACATAAGGAATGAGAGTAGTGGACCAGCTAACGCTGGTTTGCAGACGGTGCGGACATTCGCCTGGAAAGGCCCCACCGGTCATACGGTTTTTGATGCCCATAGAATCCAGCAGGTTACCTATGTCCTGATCATAGTTGTCGCCCGCATCGGGGTTGTGGTCTATACAGAGCATGGTGAGTTCCTGCTTTGGTAAGAGCGGATCGACGGCCGTTACGGAACATCCTGCACTGGTCAGCGTCGCAAGAGTTAGCGTCGCAAGCAGAGCCACCCAAATCGGTTTGAGTTTCACGGTATAACGTTCCTTGTCGTGGTTAACCGAGCTCTACCATACCAGAGGCGAGTTTAAAGTCAGCTCAGGTCTGTCTAAGTTAATGTCAATGTGCTCGCGAACATCGGGGTGACGCGCTGTAGCGTCCAGTAAATAGCCATGCCACCGATCGCGTAAGCCGTCAGTGCGTGCAAGCGGGGCGTGAGCGTGGTTACAGGTAGCAGACGCTGCGCCAATGCGCCCAGCACTACCCAAATACCAACCAGTATTAATTGCCCGAGTTCAATGCCGACGTTGAACGACAACAAGGCAACCCAGAGATTTTCGTCGGGCAAACCGATATCTCGCAGCGCGCCTGCGAAACCAAAGCCGTGCAACAAACCAAAGGCAAACGCTGCGAGCCAGGGACTGCGTTTGAGCAAACTGTCTTGTTTGGTTAGCGCCTCGCGTGCAAGGAGTACGATGGACAGGGCGATGCAGGCCTCGACGGCGGCCTGCGACAAGCTTACCCAGCCCAGTACTGACAGAGCGAGGGTGACGCTGTGGGCGAGTGTAAAGCTGGTGATGGTGATAAGCAGAGAGCGCGTTGAACTGATTAGCAACAATAACCCGACCACAAACAGCACGTGATCGTAGCCCGCCAACAAGTGCTCAATGCCCAGTTTTAAATACAGCCAGGCTGAGCCGGCGCTGCTACTGCCTAAATCGTAACTGGCGGATTCCGGCCGCAACAGCGCCCGCTCTTGATCACCATTTAGTTCGGTGAATTCAAACATCACATCAGTGAGCGTCCTATTCAGGCCGCCAATCTCAACCCGTTGTAAGGGTTCTGAACACACAGTGGTCCAGCGCTCGATCAGTGCACTGGCTGTTGCCTCCAGGCGGGGGTCGACCTTTGTGCAATTGGGCCGCAACTCAGGTTCTAAAGGCAGGCGACGGTCGCCCAGCAGCGGTTGTTTCCAAACCACGCTGTAACTGTGTGCCTCAGTTTCGCTAACCTGCAGCAGGCCTGGTCGAATCTCGTGTGCTTGGGTAGCGGTGCTGGCTACAAACAAGACAGACAACGCGAATAGCCGGGACGAGAAACGATTGAGATTCATGCTCATGCTGCTCCCCGGGCTCATAGATCGGGACGCTGTATGTTGTAGTTCTCAAGCAGCTGCTGCTTCAATTTGTCGTTTGCCCGCTGTCTGACGTCGGCGGCGTAGTCGGTAGCCACACGATTAGCGATTGCTTCGAAGTCGGGAATGTAGCTTTCATCGATCGCGTGTAGGTACACCAGATGAGAGCCGTATGCAGAAGTCACAGGCTGGCTCCATTCGTCGAGTTGTAGCGCTGGCAGCGCGTCAGCGAACTTCACACCAAAAGTGCTCGCTATTTCCCGCGTGCTCCGTTCGGCAAAGTTAGACTGCAGCATAAATGGGTCGCCAGTTGGGCGGTCGTCTGGTGAGTTGAGGGTCGCGAGTTCTGCGGCAGCGTCGGCACTTGCGTCATCGCGTCGGTCCCGGCTGAAGTAGACATGCTGAAAGCTGTATTTTTGCGGTACACGATAGCGTTCGCGACGCTCGGCGAAAAAAGTCTCTAGTTCAGCGATAGTCGGTTCTGCACTGGTCGCAAGATCTTCGGTCAGGAAGGTGAGTTTTTGCACCAGACGTCTGCGAATAATAGTGTCGTTGCGCTCGAGGTTGTACTTCAGTGCTTCCCGATAGTAGACCTCTTCTTCGACAAACTGATCGATCAGTCCTGAGAGTTCTTGGTTGCTGGGCTCACGGCCCATCTGGGCCTGCCATTGGGCAGTAAGACGACCCACGTCGGCAGCGGTGACGGTTATGGTCAGGTCGTCGCTCGCTTGGCGGCTATCGAGCCAGAACAACAACGCGCCGAGTGCGATAAAAACCCACAGCGGTTCACGCAGCCACTTCATTAATCCAAAGCACTCTCAAAAATTTGAGGGACAACTATGGCAAAGCGACGGTTACGCCGCAAACAATTCCAGATGGTGATCTGAATTGCCAAACTGGGCGTCGATCACCAGCAAGCGTTTGAAGTAGTGGGCGATGCGCAGCTCTTCTGTCATGCCCATTCCGCCGTGCAGCTGTACGGCATTTTCGCCGACAAAGATGCCCGCCTTGCCGACCATGTGCTTTAACGCATGGATGGTGCGTTGGGCAGTAGGGGCATCCTGTGCGCTCTCAAGCGTGGCGCGATAGAGCAAACTTTTGCAGGTCTCGTATTCCATGAACATTTCTACCAGACGGTGCTGCACCACCTGAAAATCACTCATTGGGTGGTCGAACTGCTCGCGCTCCTGGGTGTATTCCACGGTGTCTTTGTAGAGCACTTCCATAGCCCCAACGGCTTCGGCGGCAATGGCCAGGATGCCATCGTTGATGGCGCCGGTGAGCGTTGCAAGGCCCGTGCCTTTGGCACCAACCATTTGGCTGGCTGCAACACGCACGTCCTTAAATTCAATTTCTGCCGCGCGCAGACCGTCGACCGTTGGGAAACCCTTGCAGTCAACGCCGTCGGCCTCGCGAGGTACCAGGAAGAGCGAAATGCCATCTTTGTCCATCTGGCCGCCCGATGTACGGGCACTCACGATGAGATGGTCTGCCGTGGCCGCATTTAGCACCATCGATTTGGCGCCATTCAGTACGTAGTCGCTGCCATCGGCTCTGGCGGCGGTCGTCACGTCGTGCAAATCGAAGCGCGACTGTAGCTCTGAGTAGGCGACGGCGAGCTTCAACTCACCAGCAACCATTGGCGCGATGAATGTTTCTTTCTGGGCGTCACTACCTGCGCGGCGCAATACACCGCCGCCAAGCACAACGCTTGCCATGTACGGTTCGAGTACCAGACCCTTACCAAATTCTTCGAAAATCAGCATCGTATCAATGGCGTCACCACCAAAGCCGCCATCCGCTTCAGCAAACGGCAACCCCAGCCAACCTAACTCAGCAAAGGTCTGCCAGTGATCTTCGGAGTAGCCCGGCGTTGCGGCGCTTGCGGCCACGCGAGCTTCGAGGTCGTAGTTGTCGGTGATGAAACGAGCAACGCTGTCTTTCACGAGTTGCTGTTCTGCGGTTATGTCAAAGTTCATTTGGACCTCTTGATGCCGAGTACGTTTTTAGCCACAACGTCTTTCTGTACTTCGCTGGCGCCGCCATAAATGGTGTAAGCGCGACTCGCGAGATAGCTCGACATGCCGCCTCGGGCAAACCCGGGTCCTGCAGGCACAGCACCCCAGGCCGAAGAGTAGATGCCACCGGCTTCGACCGTGAGTTTGGCCACGCGTTGCTGAATCTCGGTGCCTTTCAGCTTCAGAATGGAAGACTCAGGGCCGGGCGCCGCACCGGCGCTCGCACTCGCCAGGCTGCGCAGTTCAGTAAACTCCACGGCTAACAGGTCAACCTCAAGTTCTGCAACCTTGGCGCGGAACTTGGGGTCATCCATCAGAGTCCCGTTGCCGCGGGGTACGCTGCTTGCTTTGTGTTTGAGGCCTTCGAGTGCCACCAGCGAACGTGAGATTCCCGCGATGCCGGTGCGTTCATGTTGCAGCAGCCCTTTGGCGTAGGTCCAGCCTTCACCCTCTTCACCAACGCGATCCTCGACAGGGACTTTAACGTCAGTGAAATGCACCATATTGACACTATGGGCGCCGCCCAGTGTGATAATCGGCTTTACTTCAATACCCGGTTGTTTCATCGGCATTAGCAAAAACGTGATGCCACGCTGTTTGATGTCGGAGTCATCGGTTCGCACCAGAGCGAAAATCCAATCCGCCATGTGAGCGATGGTGGTCCAGATCTTTGTACCATTAACAATGTAGTGCTTGCCGTCTGCGGTGAGCTCGGCTTTTGTTTTCAGACTGGCAAGATCCGATCCGGCGCCGGGTTCTGAATAGCCCTGGCACCAGTGTACTTTTCGGGCCCGAATGTCGGGCAGAAAACGTTCCTGTTGCTCTTTGTTGCCGTAAGCCATTAGTACAGGCGCCAACATACCTGGACCAAATGGGGCATCCAGTGGGGTGCCGCCTTTGGCGGTTTCTTTTTCCCAGATGTAGTGCTGGGTCGGTGTCCAGCCCGGACCGCCGAATTCCTTACTCCACTTTGGGACATCCCAACCGCCTTTTTTGCGGGCCTTGGCAAACCAGTCCATCCGCCACTGCATGTAATCCTGATCCGGCGTGTGGGCGTTGGCCGCCAGAAATTCCTGCACTTCGCTCTGGAAGGCCAGGTCTTCAGCGCTTAGTTCGATATCCATGGGTGCAGGGTCCTTTCGTTAATTGATCGATGCATCTATTGATCGAGCAGTGACTGATCGATTGACATTAGACTTTGGATGCGCGTTATATACTAGAATCATATTCTAGATTAGCATGATCTCATGTCGAGTACCGTTGACAAGTCAGTATCTCGTCGAGATACGGCCACGGCTGCAAGGAAAAAACAGATCCTCGAGGCTGCGTTGCGCTGTTTTTCGCGTAGCGGGTATGAAAAATCTGCGGTGTCGGACATTTGTCGGGAGGCCGATTGCTCTGTGGGTAGCCTCTATCATCACTTTGGCAACAAGGAGGGCGTAGCCAGTGAGTTGTTTATCCACACCATTGAGCGCCTCAATGCCGATTTGTTGGAGCGGCTGGCACGTTGTCGCAGTGTTGCCAATGGTGTGCGTATGGTAGTCACCCAATATTCAGACTGGGTTAGTGCGCATCCTGACGATGCGCGTTTTCTCCATTCTGGCGAAGTCGAGTTCACTGACTCAGCGCACCTGCGCTTGCGCGAGATTTACTCCGGCCACATCAAAGCTGTGTTTGACTGGTTTCATCCGTATGTCACCAGTGGTGTCATGCGCAGGCTGCCGCCGGAGACCTATGTACCGCTGATCAGTGGTCCGATTCGAGATTACACCCGCCAATGGCTCAGTGGCCGCGTGCAAAAGGAGCCAGCCAAGCTGAAAGGAGTGTTCGCCGAAGCCGCCTGGAATGCTGTTAAAGTTGAGTTATAAATCGTCTTAAGGGGAGGAAGAAGACATGAGCTACAAGACACTTTTGGTCGACATCGCAGAAGGTGTTGCCGAGATCACACTGAATCGGCCAGAAGCGGCGAATGCAATGGATCCGCTTATGTCCAAGGAGCTATCAGAACTGGCTATTGAGTGTGATACCAATCCCGCCGTGCGAGCCGTACTGATAACGGGCGCTGGCAAGATGTTCTGTGCTGGCGGTGATCTCAAGGGTTTTGCCAAGGAAGACAATATTGGCGCCGCACTGCTGTCTATGGCCGGCGACTTGCACATGGGATTGTCCCGCTTTGCCCGCATGTCAGCGCCGGTGATCGGCGCGATAAACGGCACCGCGGCTGGCGCAGGTTTTAGCCTTGCCCTTGCGATGGATTATGGCATCGCCGCCGACAATGCCGTTTTTACTATGGCCTACACACGGGCGGGCTTATCGCCAGACGGTAGCTCGACGTATTTTGCACCCAGGCGTCTGGGTGATCGACGCGCGCGCGAGTTAATGCTGACCAATCGAGTCTTGAATGCTCAAGAGGCGATGGATTGGGGCGTTGTCAACCGCGTGGTAGAGCCGGCTGAATTGCTCAATGAGTCGCGCAAGCTCGCTCGAGAGCTAGCCACTGGACCGACTCAGGCCTTTGGTGCGGTAAAGACGTTACTCAATCACAGTTTTGACAATGCTCTCGAGGCTCAGCTCGAACTCGAATCACGTTCGATCGCGAAGCTCGGCGCGGGTGCGGATGGCCAAGAGGGAATTGCTGCGTTTGTGGGCAAGCGCAAGCCCGATTTTAAGGGCGTCTCCTGATGGCTCTATCAACAGAAGCTCTACCCAAGAAGTTTGTTGAGGTCACGGTTGAGGGTGTGACCAAGCGCATGGCTTATTTTGAAACCGGTGAGGGTGATCCCATCGTGTTTCAGCACGGTAATCCGACGTCCAGCTACTTGTGGCGCAATATTATTCCCCATGTCGCGGATTTGGGCCGGTGCATTGCCCTCGATCTGATTGGGATGGGTGATTCGGACAAGCTCGATAACTCTGGCCCGGACAGTTATCAGTACGTGCAGCACAGAGATTTTCTTTATGCGGCCTGGGAGGCTCTGGGCATTGAGGAGAATATCACTCTGGTTATCCATGACTGGGGCAGTGCGCTTGGTTTTGAGTTTGCTCAGAGGCATCCGGAGAAGATCAAAGGTATCTGTTATATGGAGGCCATTGTTGGTCCGATGCCCGGTTGGGAGACTTTTCCGGAGGCACCTCGAGGGGTTTTTCAGGGGTTTCGATCAAGTGCCGGCGAAGAGATGGTGCTCGACAAAAACGTATTTGTTGAGCAGGTGTTGCCTGGCTCGATATTGCGCGATCTAACAGAAGCTGAAATGACGGAGTATAGGAAACCATTTTTGCAACCCGGTGAAGCGCGTCGGCCAACGCTTACATGGCCACGTCAATTGCCAATAGCTGGCGAGCCGGCTGACGTTGTTGAAATTGCGGCAGCCTACAACTCATGGCTAAAAACCTGCGATATACCGAAGCTGTTTGTGCATGCCGAGCCCGGCGCGTTGCTGACCGGAACGATGCTTGCCGAGGCGCGCAGCTTTGCGAATCAAACCGAAATAACTGTGGTTGGCAGTCACTTCATTCAAGAAGACTCGCCGAATGAAATTGGTCAGGCGTTACGGAACTGGATGGTTAACTAAAATCGCTTGCGCGGGGTTTGCCGGCCGCTGGCAGGCGGGCACTCCACACTAAACCGACAACTATGATTCCCAGGCCTATGACGCTGGTGGCAGCAACCGGCTCGCCGAGTACGTGGTGAATAAGCACTAGCGAAACAAACGGAGCGAGAAAAATAAGCTGGCCCAGTAACGCGGCACGATCTGTTGCGCGTAGAGCGAGCTGCCAAAACAGGAAGCCAAGCCCCATTTCTGCCAGACCGGCCCAGAGGGCATAGGCAAAGCCGCGTCCGGTCAGCGCTGGCCAATCGTCAATCAGATAGCAAGCAACCAGCAAGATAGGCGTTGCCGTTAAAAAGCTGATGGTCATCATGGTAATGGGCTCGCCGCTATCCCGGGCATTGAGCAGCCAGTAGCCCGCCCAGATCAACGTGCTGAACAGGGCGAGGAATACGCCGAACCAGGAGATGGCCTGTCCATCTGCACCCTGGCTTGAGCCGGCAGGGATTACGATGACAAGCACCCCCAGATAGCTCAGTAAAATCGCCAGCAGGTGCTTGCGTGTGAGGCGTTGGCCAAGCAAGGGAATGGCGAGCAGGGCCAGGGTAATCGACCAGGTGTAGTTCACGGGCTGGGCGATCTGTGCGGGCAACAGGTCATAGGCGATAAACAAGATCAGGTAGTACAGCAGCGGGTTCAATAAACCGAGCCCCATCGAACGACCGAGCGCGCCGCTTGCACGCATTTTCTTTAGCGGCTTGGGGTCCAGTCTGCCCGTGGTCAGAGACAGCACTAAAAAGAACAGGGTGGCAATGGTGACTGACAGCGTCACGAGTTGCAGTGGTGAAAACAGCGACAGGCCAAGTTTGAACGCGGTGGCAACAGTCGACCACAGGGCTACGGCGGCAAGGGCCAGGATGATGTCTCGATTTTGCATGTCTCGATGTTACCGTCACTGGTTGGGCGAGTAGTTGGCACTCTTGGGCTGGTTGGTGCCTGGCTTGTTATGCTGCCCGGCTAACCGACGAATGTGATATGTCTATGCTACGCGATAGTGACCTGAAATTTAGGATTCGTCAGCGCTTGAACGGCTTCCGCCGTGTACCACTGGGCCCCGAAGCGCATGACTATAAACGGGCGGCTGTCGCGCTTACCATTATCGATGAAGGCTTTGGCGCCGGGGTGGCCGGCGCTGTCCGACCGCTGCATTGGTCGGCGAATGCAGCGCTGCTGTTAACCCGTCGTCCGCGCACCATGCGTCGCCATGCAGGCCAGTGGGCGTTGCCTGGCGGGCGCCTCGACGAGGGCGAAACAACCATACAGGGTGCCTTGCGAGAGCTGCATGAGGAAGTTGGACTGCACTTGCCGGCTACCCGCGTTCTGGGCGTGCTGGATGACTTCGCCACCCGCTCCGGGTTTGTTATGACGCCGGTCGTAGTCTGGGGGGGTAGTGCGCAGCGCCTGCTGCCACAACCTGAGGAAGTGGCCAGTATTCATCGCATCCCCTTGACGGAGTTTTTGCGCCCGGATGCGCCTATCTTGCGGCAATCGGATGCGCCAGTGGCGGAGCGTACGGGAGCGCCGGTGTTGCGTATGCCCGTTGGCAACGACTACATAGCCGCACCTACTGCCGCCTTGTTGTACCAGTTTCGTGAGCTGTGTTTGGCGGGCAGAGCTACCCGGGTGGCGCATTTCGAACAACCGTATTTTGCGTGGAGCTGAGTTATAATTATCCGGAACACACTTGATTAGAGGCATTCCAATAATGGCGATTCAACAGGGCGATAAACTTCCACAGGCCACGATGCACAGCATGGTGGACGGTAAGCCTACTCCGATGACAACAGATGATATTTTCGCGGGCAAGAAAGTGGTGGTTTTCGCTGTGCCTGGCGCGTTCACGCCAACCTGCTCGCAGGCGCATCTGCCGGGTTACGTGGTGCACGCTGATGCCATAAAAGCAAAGGGTGTCGACAGCATCGTCTGCCTGTCAGTTAACGACGCCTTTGTGATGGGGGCCTGGGGTACCGGCGCTAACGCTGATCACCTGTTGATGGTTGGGGATGGCAACGGCGAATTCACCAAGGCGCTGGGGCTTGAGATGGATGGCAGCGGCTTTGGTCTTGGTACTCGCAGCCAGCGGTTTGCGATGATTGTTGATGATGGCACGGTAACCACCCTCGCCGTTGAAGCGCCTGGGCAGTTTGAGGTGTCCAGCGCTGAGGCAATGCTGGCAGCACTGTAACCGGCGCTACTTGCGGACCCCGTCGGGGCGAATACGAATAAGCGCTTCCTGCGCGGCCGTGGCGACAAGTTGACCCTGCTGATTAAAGAAGTGCCCGCGAACAAAGCCGCGGGCACCGCCAGCGTTCGGACTTTCTTTCGCAAAGAGTAACCACTCGTCAGCTCGAAATGGCTGATGAAACCACATGGCGTGGTCGAGGCTTGCACCCTGAATGTTGTCGTTGCCTGGACCCCGGCCATGGGGCTGCATGCTGGTGCTCATAAAGTCCATATCAGACATATAAGCCAGCATGCACAGATGGGTCTCGGGATTGTCATCCAGAGTCTCTTGGGTGCGCATCCAGGTATTTTTGAATGGTGGGTGGGCGCGCTCAGGGTGCAGTCGGGTATTTTCTACTGGCCTTGAGTCGATAGCCTCGAAACGAAAGCTGTAGCGCATGACATCCGGATTGGTTTTGGCGAGTTCTTTGTGGACGGACAAATCAGAGCGTAGTGCCTGGGGCGGTGGTACGTCGGGCATGGGCAGCGAATGTTCCGGACCTTCTTCGGCCCGAGCCCAGGATGACGACAGGCTGAAAATTGCGCGACCATGCTGAACCGCAACCACGCGGCGGGTACTGAAGCTATTACCATCCCTGCTGCGATCGACCTCATATACAATAGGCCGAAGCCAGTCACCCGCGCGGAGAAAATAACCGTGCAGAGAGTGCAAGCTTTGGCTTTTATCTACGGTTCGATAGGCTGAGGCGATGGCCTGGGCGAGCACCTGGCCACCAAAAACATGCTCGGTTTTGGCATTTTGACCCCGGTAAATATTCTCTTCGATCGCCTCGACATTCAGCGTCGCCAAAATTCCTGACAGTATGGGGTTCAAAGATTCTCATCCGGTGTTACCTTGACTGGCATTCTACCGGGACAACGCGCTGAAAGGACTTAATCCATGATAGATATTCACATGTTTCCCTGCTTGCAGGACAACTACGGGTTTCTCGTGCATTGCAGTGAAACCGGCGTTACCGCAACGGTCGATACCCCTGAGGTGGCACCAATCGAGGCTGCGCTTGAAGCGCGCGGCTGGACGTTGACGCACATTCTTAATACTCATCACCACTTTGATCACGCGGGTGGCAACGAAGAGTTGAAGGCGCGTCACGGTGTGACGGTAGTTGGGCCCAAGGCTGATGCAGACCGTATTCCAGGCATCGATGTGGCGCTGGGTGATGGGGATGTCTACAACCTCGGGTCTATCGAAACACAGGTGTTTGATGTGCCGGGCCATACCCGCGGCCACATTGCCTACTACATGGCCGCCGCAGAGGCGGCGTTTGTGGGGGACACCATTTTTGTCCTCGGCTGCGGCCGCCTGTTTGAAGGCACACCTGCCCAAATGTGGACGTCTATTCAAAAGCTCATGCAACTGCCGGATGCAACCAGATTGTACTGCGCACACGAGTACACCCAGTCCAATGCGCGATTTGCATTAACGGTAGATCCTGACAACGTAGAGCTGGTAAGCCGCGCGGCAGATATCGATGCGTTGCGAGCCCGCGGCGAACCTACAGTGCCCACAACGATTGGTGCAGAAAAAGCGACCAATCCCTTTCTGCGGCCGGATGCGGCCAGCCTGCGGGCAACACTCAATATGGTTGCTGCGGACGACGTTGCAGTGTTTGCAGAAACTCGCAGCCGGAAAGACAATTTCTGAGCTCAACGAAGCGCTGTAGCGAATAGTTCGACTTATGACTGAACCCCCCCGCTTTTCTGCGGAGGAGCG
>CAZSYU010000023.1:0-1362 GCA_964611345.1 uncultured Pseudomonadales bacterium | reverse complement strand
GAGCGCCGCGGCTTTTCTGCTGAAGAGAGCCGCGGCGCTTTCTTCGCTGTGTCTGCCTATGTCCTGTGGGGTGTTGCACCGCTGTATTTTCTGCTGGTCGAATTCGCATTGCCCACAGAGATCATTGTGCATCGGGTGTTCTGGTCCCTGCTGTTTTTGCTCGCTCTGTTGTGGTTGCGTGGGGATCTTCGAGCGTTATTCGGTTTGTCCGTGCGCACTTATTTGTGGCTTGGGCTCAGTGGCACGCTATTGGCGGCAAACTGGTGGACGTTTGTCTGGGCGCTGCAAAATGATCGAGTGATGGAAACCTCGATAGGTTATTACATCAATCCTCTGGTGAGTATGGTGCTTGGTGTCATGGTGTTGGGTGAGCGGTTGCGAGCTGGGCAGTGGCTTGCAGTTAGTCTCGCAGCCATGGGAATCCTGAATGAGGTCTGGCAGGCCGGGGGAGTCCCGATCGTGGGGCTGGTGCTGGCCGTATCCTTCGGTCTATACGGGCTGGTGCGCAAGATGCTGGGCATAGAAGCCGTCCAGGGGTTGGCCTTGGAAGCCTTGTTGCTACTGCCGCTCGCGCTCGTGGTGTTTTTATACAGTGCCCAGGCTGGCAGCTTGCGCGGCCTCGACCCAGGCCTGGTGGGGATCTTCTATCTCGCCCTGGGTGGGATCGTAACCTCAGTGCCACTGTTGTGTTTCAACGCGGCAGCTGTGAGGTTGCCTTTGGTAGTGCTTGGCATGTTTCAGTATCTGGCACCCTCCATCACGCTGTTGCTGGCGGTGTTCTATTACGGTGAAACCTTTCAGGCCTTCAAATGGGTGACCTTTGGGCTGATTTGGCTGGGGTTGCTCCTGTTTACCATTGAGGGTTTGTGGTTGTATCGGCGGGCGCGCGAGCCGTTCGCAGATTAGCTAAGGGATCCCTTTGGCAGCCGCTATTTTGTCGCCAAGGATCATTGCGTTTTGCAGACCGCCTATCGGTCGGATCCAGGGTTCCATGCGTAACAACTTCTCGGGCATCAGGGCCACGGCTTGCTCGGCGATTTCCTTGCTTTCGTACACGCCCATCAGCAGCACATAAAGTACTCGGTCGCCTCGCCCGATGCGTGCTGCCGACATGTTGTATAGGTTCTCGGTGACCACAAAATCTTCTATCTGTTTCTTGGTTGATACGGCAAATAGTTGAGCTGCATAGAATGTTCTAGGTAGGTCGATGATGCGCTCCGAATTTTCGGGACGATAAGCGAGCTGCGCATACGCGGGTTCGTCAGCTCGCCGCGGCTCTGCAGTGGTCTGTGCACTTTGCCGGGGAGGAGCAGCGCTGGGAGTTGGTGCTGAACGGCTCCGAGATGCGGGTGGAGCTGAGGC
>CAZSYU010000022.1:0-52306 GCA_964611345.1 uncultured Pseudomonadales bacterium | reverse complement strand
GCTCTCGGTAAAGCTCTGATTGACTCTGAACTTCCTAACAGAATGGAACGCGAACAAGGGAAAACCAATAACTAAACCTGGCACGAGGATCACTAGCCAAACGACGTAGGAGAAGCTCACGTCGGCGAGTCGGAAGCCTTCATCGCGCTCCCAGTTACCGCGATCCGTATTGGGTTATTCCAGGGATCCATGGGGATATTTGGCATATAGGTGGATGTGGTCGGTTGACATGGAGGAGTCGGAGGGATCTTCGATTTTGTTGGATGTACAAGTGCTTCTAACCCTTCTGACTGCGTAGGGAACCGGCAATAATCCAACTTAAAAATCTCCAGGGCTCCCGAAATGGAATTTATTTGGACCTTCACCATCGCCTGACGGTTGCTGTCAGGAAATACAGGATTGGCCAACAACAGTAGGCAGAGCGCGACCAGGATTTGCTGAGCGCGTGATCTTCTCATTTCCATCAGTTTCTGCCTGCAAGCCAAAGTATGCCGAGTCCATTGAATGCAACTAGACACAGAAATGTTAGGGGACAGCGCGAAATGTTAGGGTGTTGGGTTGGACTTGCGTAAGCCACTGATTTGATTGGTGGCCAGAGACAGAATCGAACTGCCGACACGGGGATTTTCAATCCCCTGCTCTACCAACTGAGCTATCTGGCCTTAGAGGTTTCGCCCGGCGTGATTCCGCTGAATTGCAGTCTCGGTGCCAGCGAGCGCGCTATTAAACCGAGCTGGGTGGGGCGCGTCAACCGGTAGCGGATCAGCCCTCAGACGGGGGTTCGGGCGCGTAACCGTCGGCCTCATCGGTGGCTTCGTTGTTCAAAAATCGCTCGAGCTGCTCGCTCAGATACTTCCGATCTTTCGCATTGATCATATTGAGCTGCATTTCGTTGATCAGGCGAGTCTGCAGAGCGGTCCATTCTTCCCAGGCCTGGGCAGACACGCTCTCAAACAGGACCTGGCCCTTGGCGCCTGGCATTGGGGGCTTGTCCAGGGCCGGCAGGTCTTTGTTGTATTTTCTACAGTGTACGGTGTTGCTCATGCTTTGAGTCTACGCTAGAGCGGCAGTTTCGGCTCTGGCAGGGGTGCCGCCAGCAGCTTTACGGCCACGGCCGATAACCCCAATTCCTGCTGGCCGCCGTCCGGCTGATACCACAGGCAGCCATCGCCATCAGTGGTCAGCGCCGGTAGCGCCCCGGCCAACTCGATAAACACCGGGGTGATGTCGAGATGGTAATGACTGAAGGTATGGCGGAACGGAGCACCCTCTACTACTTCTTTGGTCTTGAGATCGTATTCAGCGATGAAGTCGTTGTGCGGGTAGTCCGCCGCTCGTTCTGGCGGGTTCCACAACCCGCCCCAAATACCTTCTTGCGGGCGCTGTTCCAGCAGCACATCACCCTCGGTGCCGCGCACCACGTACATGCGCGCGGTTTTGGTGGGCTTGGCCTTTTTCGGTTTGGGGTAAGGGAAATCGGTTACCCGGTTTGTGGCGAGTGCTTTGCAATCGGTGCTCACAGGGCAAGCCTCGCAGTTTGGTGCGCGGCGCACGCACAGCGTTGCGCCCAAATCCATAATGGCCTGGGTGTAGTTCGCGCTGTCTGCATTGGGCGTGTGACTATCGGCAAGTTCCCACAGGGTGCGCTCCACTGCTGTTCTGCCAGGAAAGCCTTCGATTGCACCGTGGCGTGTTAGCACGCGCTTTACATTGCCATCGAGAATAACTGCTCGCGTATTGAACCCTTGCGCAAGAATCGCGCCAGCGGTTGAGCGACCAATGCCGGGTAGCGCTTGCAGGGCATCGAGGTTGCCGGGCAAGTCACCACCGTGTTCGGTCACCATTACCTTGGCAGCTTTGTGCAGATTGCGGGCGCGGGCGTAGTAGCCCAACCCCGTCCACAGGTGCAACACTTCGTCTTGCGGGGCCTTGGCGAGCGCGGAAACTTCCGGAAAGCGCGCCATAAACTTCTCGAAGTAACCAATCACCGTGGTGACCTGGGTTTGCTGCAACATGATTTCAGAAACCCACACACGATACGGCGTGCGGGGTTGTTGCCAGGGCAGATCTTTACGACCGTGCTGGTCGTACCAGGCGAGTAGCCTGGTAGAGAACGGTGCTGTCATGCGTTGTTAGAAAGTAGACCAACGAATCAGCAAGCGAGCTTTGCCGGTGTTAGTTGTCTTTCTTCTTCTTGCCGCCAAACAGACCCTTCAGCAAACCGCCGGCTGCTTCTTTGTATTCGTCGGGCAGCTTGTCGGTAATGGCATCCTTAATTTTGGAACCCGCCTGACCACGCAACACCGAAGTCACGAGCTTTTGTGTCGCGCCGCGATCGAGGCCGCAGTCCGGTTCGGTCATGGTGCCGACGCAACGCACGGGAATGGGAATGCCCTGCAACGCTTTTGGCATATCGAAGCTGTGCAAATCGGGGTCGCTGTTAAACGTGAGTTCTGCGCGCATATCGAGCTTGTCGGTTAGCGCATCTGCAGTGCCGTTGGCGGTAATGCCCAGGTTATCCAGGGCAAAGTCGAAGTTTTGCTGATTGCCGTTAATTTTCCAGTCGCCGGCAAGCTTTGAGTAGTCGAGTTCTTCGGGCCAGGCTGCAACCTTGGCGATGGCTTCCTGCAATTCTGGCAGCACGTTCGAGCCAGCAACGCTTGCGAGCTCGGTGAGTTTGCTCGCGCTCTCCTTAATCACACTGATGTCGATCTTGCCGGTGCCGCCGTCAAACTTGGCGCCGCCGCTAACCGAACCGATAAGATCGTCTGTTGTGTTGCCGATCATGGTGAACTCACCGTTGAATAACAGTGGGGCGGCCCACTTCAGGTTTTGTTCCATCCAGGCCATCACTGCCTGGGTATCTGCGCCTTGCACGTCTGGTGCTACTTTCCAGCGTGGTGAGTGGCGGCTTGCGTTGATGTTTACAGCAACGGCGGCCGTGCCGTCGAAGAACTCTGGCACATTCACGTTAATGTTCGAGAGACCGCCGTTGTTCTTGGCGGTGATTCCTACGTTGTTGAGCACCAGGCCAGCAGACTCCATGCTGGGAATGGTGCAATTGGCGTCCCAATCTTTGGAACGGAAGGTGTCCAGTGGCAGCAGGTCGTCCGCGGTCTCTTGGTGGTTGCTGGTGGGCGAGCGGGACAGGTGCGTTACCTTCGCATTGCACACGCCGCTGATGCCCGCGGTGGTGAAGCGGGCATCGCTTACATCAAGCTCGTCCTCTTCTTGCCGGAAGGTGATGACGGCGTCCATTTCAAACGGCGTGGGCTCGGCTGAATCGGGGGCGCTGATGGCTTCGACGTGCAAGGGGCTTGGCTTGCCAATAGAAAAGTCTGAGAGGGTTAAGTCCACCACCTTGGTGACCGACTCAAAACGCTTGTCGCTCATGGTTAAGTCTGTGAGCTGCAGGCTTTTAACCTGCAGGTCGGGAGTGGAGCTGAGCAATGCCATTGCATTGGCGTTCACGCTCAAGCGCGCGAGCTCATAGGTGGTTTCTTCGTCTTCAAAGGAGAGGTCTGCGGCCTGCAGCACCACCGGTGGCCACAAGCGCCACGACAGGTCGCCCTCAATGTCGATCTTGATGCCCGCATTTTCTTCAATAAGGGCTTCGATTTGAGGCTTGTAGGCGTTGGGGTCTTTCAAAAGCCATAAAATGGCGACGCCGGCGATGATGCAGAGGCCGATGAGGCCAGCAAGAATCATGATGAGTGTGCGCATCTGCTTTGTCCCTGATGATTTAGGTGGTCATGAGCATTATTTGAGCGGCAAGAAACCGCTCGGAAACCACATTGGTTGTGCTGCAGTATATCCGGCGGATGGGAGCTTTGGGGCGATCGGTAGGCTCTGAATGGTCGAAGAAGACCTGAAGAAGGGGCCAATTTGGCTGTTTTTACTTTTCAAGCAGGCAACTGACGCCTGCAAGCTAAAAGAAAGCGGGACAGACCGGGGAGGCCGTCCCCCAAAAAGAAGAGAAAGGGGGAGAGTAGGGGGAAAGACCGACGCCTTCGCGTCGGCGTATCAGTAGTTAGGCAGCGATCTTGCGAAACATGGACTTAACGAGACCAACGCCTGACCCGATCAAGTCTGAATTCAGGCTGCGGCGCTTGCCCTTGATGTACTCGCTTAGTGCGCCGGTTGCTTCCTGTTCGGTAGCGAACGGACCAGCATGGTCACCGCGACGTGAGAAATACCACTGGTTGTCGTCTTCGGACTGGTAGATGCGCTCGGAATTCATGCTGAGTGTGTCCTCTATCGTGCCTGTTTCGCCCAGGTTTTTGTGGTTCGATTTCTTGTTGGCTTGTCTTGGCTTGGCTGGTTTTTTCAATGTACAAATTACATCACGTCCGCAGGTGGCCAATGTATAGTTGTGTAAGCAGGCGGTTAGCTCGAGGTAATTATCCGGGTTTTTTCTGACAGGTAGGTGGCATTATTGTTTCGAGAGCGTAAAACATAAGGCCAAAAAGTTGCGCGAGTGGCTGAATGTTTCGAGAGTGTTAAATGAGTGTCGAGAGTTTTGATCCTTCCGCGGCGAGCGCCAAGGTTGATGCCGGTGCCATAGAACGGCTGTTAGAGGCCGCTAGTCAGGACGCGCCAGAGTTTGGGTTGTCGGCCCTTGAGCGTGCCAACTTCGCAGGCCTTATGAACCAGCCCCCGGGCGTTTGGTTGGAGGCGGCAGAGGCGTTGTCGGCCACCCAGGCAGAGGCACTCATTCGGTTCTTTACGCTGGCTGAGGAAGCGATTAGTGGTTGGCAAGCCGGTGCCAAGTCGCCGGTGATTGCGCTGGCAAAGGCGTTGAAGACCCGCGGCGAGTACCCCCGCGAACTCACGGCCTGGATCAAGGCCAACACCAGCAACCGGTTTTTGCCTCATGGCAGCCTGATGGACCGGCTGTAGCGCGCGAACCCTGTCTCTGTAGTGGCTTGCCGGGGGCGTATATACTGCCGCGCCATAGCCAACTCCCCTAACTACTAACAGGACTGAGTGCTCTCATGCGTAGCGCGAGCGTTGAACGAAACACCTTCGAAACCCAGATCAAGGTTGCTGTGAATCTGGACGGCACCGGCGAGGCCAAGCTCGCCACCGGCCTGCCGTTCTTTGACCACATGCTGCACCAGATCGCGCGCCACGGGCTGATTGACTTAAGCATTGACGCCAAGGGTGATCTGGAGATCGATGCGCATCATACCGTAGAAGATGTGGGCATTACCCTAGGTCAGGCGTTTAGCCAGGCGCTGGGTGAAAAGACCGGCATCGTTCGTTACGGACATTCTTATGTACCGTTGGACGAAGCACTGTCGCGGGTGGTGGTGGATTTGTCTGGCCGACCAGGGCTTGAATATCGCGTGGACTACACGCGCGCGCGCATTGGCGATTTTGACGTGGATTTGCTGCGGGAGTTTTTTCAGGGCTTCGTCAATCACGCGTTGGTGTCGCTGCACCTCGATAATTTGCAGGGGGTAAATGCCCATCATCAGGCCGAAACCTTGTTTAAGGCCTTTGGTCGTGCCTTGCGGATGGCGGTGGAACGCGATCCGCGGTTGGGTGATGCATTGCCGTCCACCAAGGGTGCGCTCTAACGCCTATGATTCTGATTCCTGCTATTGACCTGAAAGAAGGTCGTTGTGTGCGGCTAAAGCAAGGGCGGATGGACGACGCCACGGTGTTTTCTGATGATCCCGTGGCCATGGTGGGGCGTTGGCGCGGCGCAGGTGGACGACGCTTGCACGTGGTAGATCTGGACGGCGCCTTTGATGGTGCGCCGAAAAATCGCGACTTAATCGAAGCGATGGTCAGCGCCGCGGGTAACATGCCGGTGCAGGTGGGAGGTGGCATTCGTGATATCGATACCATTAGCGCCTATTTTGACGCAGGCGTTAGCTTTGCGATTTTAGGCACTGCAGCAATTGAGCGCCCCGAGTTTTTAGCGACAGCAGCCGAGCGCTTTCCCGGGCAGATTATTTTGGGGCTGGATGCGCGCAGCGATCAGCTGGCCACGTCGGGTTGGGCCGAAACCAAAGGCGGTTCTGCGCTCGAGTTTGGCAAGCGCGCGGGCGAGTTGCCCCTGTATGGCATTGTTTATACCGATATCGACCGCGATGGCCTAATGGGCGGGGTAAACGTTGAGTCGACGGTGGCGATGGCCGAAGCCTCTGGTTTGCCAGTAGTGGCGTCGGGCGGTGTGTCGAGTCTCGACGATTTAACGCGGCTGAAGGCAGGTTTTGCCGACAGCACGGGTACGCTGCTGGGCGTGATTACCGGTCGCGCTATTTATGACGGCAGTCTGGATCTTGCGGCTGGTCAGGCTCTGCTAGACGGCTAATCGATCGACGATCGACCGCTGTATTGGCCGGTTATTGACCTGCCGCGGTGCGCCCTGGGTTTAATCTGCTCCGCACCCCAATCAACTCAGAGGCATGCACCAACTCGACTTCATCGGGGTTAAGGCGCGGCAGTTCTTGGGCGAGCAATTCGAGACTGAGCGGTCTGGGGTGGGCGATTAACACCGCGTGCCCGCGGCGCTTAGCCAGTTTTACGGCGTACCTGAATTGCCGGGCGATCGACGCGCGATCGTTGTGATGGTCCAGAAACACATCGCGACTGACGAAGGGCACGCCCCAGGCGTCAGCGGCTTCGCCGGCGACGGTTTCGGTAGTGGTACGGCTGTCGAGGTAATACAGGTCGGTTGAGGCAACCTGCTGCATGAGCCAGTACATGTTGCTGCGGGTCTGGGTGAGCGTGCTGCCCGTATGGTTGTTGATGCCAATACAGTGCGGCACGCTGGTTAGCGCCTGGCGCAACGCGTAGCGAATATCCGATGGCCCCATGTCCAGGGTAAGAATGCCCTTGGGAGACGATGACTTGTGTCTGAAGTCTGAGCCCTGCATGGGTTGATGCAGAATGATCTCGCGCCCGGCGTCGTGGGCGGCGTTAGCCAGAAAACGGGCATTGGGCGTGTGTGGCATGACGGCAACGGTTAACCGACCGGGCAGGTTGATCGCCTGGAGCCCGCGCCGGCGGTCGTAGCCAAGGTCATCGATAACAATGGCGAGCCGGGCTGCCGGCCAGGGGTCGTCTTGCGCGTTAGCGATTGATCCCGTGAGTGCTGCCCCCAGCAATAAACTCACTGCACCCAACACAATGTTGAGCGTACGGACGATCCGTGACGGATGCGTCATGCCTGTTATCCCTTTCAGTCCGGTCTGTGCTGTTTTGTCCTGGTTTAAGCGGTTGGTAGCGGGATCACCGGCTGCCGTGAGGTCTGCGCCTCTTTTTGACATTTTTTGCCGTTGGTCTGGTCTGTGATTGCCAGTTATTCGTTTTCGCGATCTAGATTTGGCCGCTTATTGCCAAGTTGTAGTCCCGGGGCACAGGATAGCCACGCCGGGTGCCCTCAGCAACCGTTAAGTGCAATCGGCGGACTAAATATTGTTCGCGCGGGTTAGCGGCGCTGGTGTGGGAGCGCTGGCCGCGTTGGCTGGATGGTTTTTCAGGTTGTCGAGGGCCATCTCGAGCAGGGTGCTCTCGTAGGATTTGCCCACGGCAACGGAAACTTCCTGATCCGGTTTGATGCCGAGTTTTTGAATGGACCGGCCGCTTGGCGTGAAGTACAGAGCCGTGGTCAGCTTGATCGCGTGATCATTGGCCACGGGCATAACCGTCTGCACGCTGCCCTTGCCAAAGCTGCGGGTGCCCAGCAGCACAGCGCGCTGATTGTCCTGCAGGGCGCCTGCAACAATCTCTGCGGCCGAGGCGCTGCCGCCGTTGATCAACACCACTACCGGCGCACCGCTTAGTACATCGCCCGGTGTGGCCGCAAACTGCAACGCAATTTCATTGTCGCGACCCCGGGTGCTAACTATTTCGCCGCTGTCTAAAAAGGCATCAGCGACGGCCACACACGACTGCAACAGCCCGCCAGGGTTGTTTCGCAAGTCCAAAACCAGACCTTGCAGCGGACCGTCTGCGGACAGGCTGGCCAGCGCGTCGCGCAAATCGAGCTCGGTGCCACTGCGAAACTGGCTGATGCGCAAATAACCGTAGCTGGGTTCGATCAGCCGTGAGCGAACGCTATTGATGCGAATCTCAGCGCGCTCGATAGCCACACTAAGCGCTTGTCCTGTGTCCCCGGAGCGCTGCAGGTGCAGGGTAACCTGCGTACCGGGCGCTCCACGCAGACGATTCATGGCGTCTGTCATGTCGCCATCGGCAATGCGATAGTCATCCACACCTGTGATGACGTCACCCGCAACAATGCCAGCTCGGCTGGCGGGTGTATTGGGCATGGGGCGCACTACTTCGAGCTGACCGTTGATAACGCCAACCTCAACTCCGATGCCACCAAAGCGACCACTGGTGTCTTCCCGTAAATCGGAAATGTCCGCGGAGTTTAAGTAGCGGCTGTGTTCATCAAGCGTTGCCATCACGCCATTGAAGGCGCCATCCAGCAGCTCTTCCTCCGTTAACTCCTGGTAGTAGTTTGATTGCACTTTGCGCAACAAGGCATCAAACAGATTGGCATTCTCATTAGCCTTTGCCGCGTTTGTGCTGCTGCGTTGTTGTTCGCGATACAGCACGGCACCCAAAGTTACGCCCGTGACGATGGAGAGCATGATGCCTACAAGTATGATGGCGCGAATATGCAAGTGGGATTTGTTTCTTTGCTACTTTGTGTGTTACTGGGTCGATTATTGGTTCGATTCAGGCGTTTTGTCTAACCATGCCGCAGGATTAACGGGTTTGCCTGCCTGGCGAATCTCAAAATACAGGCCGTCGGTGTTCTGACCGCCGCTGCGACCACTATTCGCGATTTGTTCGCCACTTTCCACCCGATCTCCGGGTTGTTTTAGCAGCACATCGGCATAGCCGTAGAGACTCATGTAGTTATCGCCGTGATCTACAATGGTTAACAGGCCAAAGCCCCGTAACCATTCAGCAAACACGACGCGACCACGATGCACTGCACGCACTTGCGCGCCTGGTTCGGTGCCAATATAGGTGCCTTGCCAGCGTAGTCGACCATCAGCACGTGATTGACCAAAGCTTGACAGTATCTCGCCGCCCACGGGCCAGGGTAGAGCGCCCTTGCGGGCTGCAAAATCCTGACCGTCATCTTTTTCTGCGCGGATGGCAAGCTCCTGCAACAGCTCTTGCAGCCGGTTGCGATCACGCAATAGCCGCTTGCGCTGAGCTTCGTTGCTGCGGGTTTCGGTTTCGAGCTGCGCCAGCATTTGTTTGCGTTTGGTTATCTGGCTTGCGAGTGCTTTTTGTTCTGCGCTGGTTGCACGACGTTGCGCTTGCAGTTTTTTCTCGGTGGCGGCGGCCTCGGCGCGATTCGTTTCGAGTGCCGCCAGTGTTTCACGATAGCCCGCAAGTACTTTGCCGCGGGCGTTGCTGAAATATTGGTGGTAACGAATCATGCGATCGAATTGCTCGGGGTTTTCCTGGTTGAGCAGCAGCTTGAAAAAATCCTGCCCACTCATACGGTAGGCAGCGTTCACGTGTTCGCTAATGCGCGCGCCCTCTTGTTTGCGGCGTTCTTCCAGGCTCTCTGCCTCGTCGGTTAACGACGCCTGTTTGAATTCAATAGCGCGCATGGCGGCTTTCAGCTCGCCAACCTTGCGTCCCAGTACGGCAACTTCGGTATCGGCGGCGCGAATTTCCTGTTGAAACTCTGCACGTTTTTTTTCCGCGTCGTTAAACCAGGTTGTTAGCGCGTTCAGGCGCTCGACAATTGTCGCCAGCTCTTTGTTGGCCGTAAGCGTTGAGTCGGCAGCAAGTGCAGCGCTGCTGATTGCGAGCGCAGTCAGCATGAGCGCGCTTAATAACGATCTCAGCATGACGAGGTTGTTAATGCCTTTAAGCGCGTTTTTTTGTAGCGGCTGAATCTTTGGCGTCGGTTTTAGCTGCGCGCTTCAGTGGGCCGGCGCCTTTGGTTTCTGCATCTGAATTCGCCAATAAAGAGCGCCCGGTCATTTCTTTGGGCTGTGGTAACTCCATCAGTGCGAGCAGAGTCGGTGCAATGTCTGACAACGTGCCGCCATTGGCGAGACGAATCTCACTGCTGCCAACGTACACCAGCGGCACGGGCTCGCTGGTGTGCGCGGTGTGTGGCTGCTGAGTGTCGTGGTCGTGCATTTGCTCAACGTTGCCGTGGTCTGCGGTGATCAGGCAGTGACCGCCGGTTTTTTCAATCGCGGAGACGATGCGGGCAAGACAAGCATCGATGGTTTCGCAGGCTTTAACGGCGGCGTCGAATACGCCGCTGTGGCCCACCATATCGCCGTTGGCGTAGTTGCAGATAATAGTGTCGTAAGCCCCGCTCTCAATAGCGGCACAGAGTTTGTCAGTGAGTTCTGGTGCACTCATCTCTGGTTGCAGATCGTAGGTTGCAACGTCTGGTGAAGGAATGAGTTCGCGCGCTTCACCCGCAAATGGTGCTTCGCGGCCACCCGAAAAGAAAAAGGTAACGTGGGCGTACTTTTCGGTTTCAGCAATGCGCAGTTGGGTTTTGTTCCGGCTGGCTAAATATTCACCGAGCGTGTTGTGCAGCTCGATGGGCGGGTAGGCACAGCTTGTGGGCAGGTTGTCGGCGTACTGGGTGAGCGTGACAAAGTCAGCGAGTTGCGGCTGATTGGCAGCAAAACCATCGAAGTCGGGTAGTGTGAAGGCCGCGGTAAGTTCGCGGGCACGATCGGCGCGGTAGTTAAGAAACACCACGACATCGCCATCTTCGACCGTGACCAGTTCCTGGTCGCTACCGGCAATGGCCGTTGGGGCAACAAACTCATCGTTTTCGTCACGGCTGTAAGCCGCTTCCAGGGCGGCCGTAGACGTTGCAAAGCGATGTTCGGATTGGCCGTTTACCAATAGCTGCCAGGCTTTTTCCACGCGGTCCCAACGCTTGTCGCGATCCATGGCGTAATAACGCCCGGTGATGCTGGCTATACGACCCTGTGCTGCATTGGGGTAGAGCTCGGCAAACAGGCTGCTGGTTTGTTCCAGTGAGGCGGCGGCGCTGCGTGGCGGGGTATCGCGGCCATCCAGAAAGGCGTGCAGGTAACAGTGTTCAACACCTTGCTGCGCAGCCAGGCGAATGAACGCATTGATTTGATCTTCGTGGCTGTGCACGCCGCCAGGTGACAGCAGGCCGAAGCAATGTAACTTGCCAGACCCCGCCCGCACGCCGTCGATGGCTTTAATCAGGGCTGGATTCGTTTGGAAACTGCCATCTTCAATGGCGAGGTCGATACGGGTGAGATCCTGGTGCACAACACGGCCGGCACCCAGATTCATGTGTCCTACTTCTGAGTTCCCCATTTGGCCATCCGGCAAACCTACATCGAGCCCGGAACTGGCGATGAAGGTGGTGGGCGCATCTCGCCACAGTCGGTCCCAGTTGGGTGTGTTGGCACTCGCGATGGCATTGTGCTCGACCGTGTCGCTGTGACCCCAACCATCAAGAACGATGAGGGCTGTAGGGCCTGTGCTGGTAGCCGATTTGCTGCTGGATGACGTCATGTTGAACCTCTAGGCTATGGGCTAACTTTACCAGAACGCGGGATGTGTATAATCCGCGCTCCCTGAAATTGCGACGGCCTGCCCACTGCATTGGTGAGGTTTGGCGCTCGAGAGGTGGCAAAGCACAATCTATGGCGCAGCTTTTTGAATTTATCGGCAATCACCCCCTGTTGGTGGGCACCTTCGTGGCGCTGTTGGGCTTGTTTATTAGCAACGAGCTGCGCCGGGGTGGGCGCAGCGTGTCGGCCCAGCAACTGGTGAATTTGGTTAACAAAGACGGCGCCATTGTGGTTGATGTGCGCGACTCCAAAGAGTTTGAGGCTGGGCATATTGTTGGTGCGATCAACATTCCGCACACCGCGATAGAGACGCGGAAAAGTGAACTTGAAAAACACAAAGACAAGACCCTGGTGTTGGCCTGCAAGATGGGCCAGCACTCTGGTGCCGTGGGCACCACGTTGCGCAAGGCAGGTTTTGAGAATGTCGCGCGGCTGACTGGCGGCATACTCGAATGGCGCAATCAAAACTTACCCGTTGTTAAGGGCTCTTAAGGCATGGCTAGCCAACTCAATCTCGAACGCATTTACGTCAAAGACGTGTCGTTCGAATCGCCCCAAGCGCCACAAATTTTTGCGCAGCAATGGAAGCCGCAGGTAAAGCTCGATTTAAACACCACAACGCGAGCGCTGGCCGATGAACGGTTTGAAGTTGATCTGCGCATCACGGTAACTACAAAAACCGACGATGAGCTCACCTCGATGATTGTCGAAGTGACCCAGAGTGGCGTGTTTTTGGTGGCAGGTTTTGAGCCCGAGCAACAAAAACAGCTGTTGGCCACAATGTGCCCAAACATTCTGTTCCCTTACGTGCGCGAACAGATTGATTCCTTAATGGTGAAGGGTGGCTTTCCGGCGCTGCACATAGCGCCGGTGAACTTTGATGCGGTGTACGCCCAGGCGGTCCAGGCTGAGGCGGAAAAAGCCAATACCGAGACCCCAAGGCACTAAACACCGCCGATGAAGTCGAGTTGGCGCCAGCCTTCGTAGACGGCTACGGCGACCGCATTGGCCAGGTTCAGACTGCGGGAATTCGGTTGCATGGGCAGGCGCACGCGCTGGCTGGGTTGCAGGGTTGCCAGCAGTTGTTCACCCAGGCCGCGGCCTTCCGGCCCAAACAGCAGTACATCGTTGGCTTTGAGTTCGACACTTTGTAGCGGTGTGCTGCCGTGGGTGGTGAATGCCCACAGCCGGTGGCTTGCAATGGCGTGAAGGAACCCGGCGTAGTCTTTGTGCACAGTGACCTCAGCGTACTCGCGGTAGTCGAGTCCGGCGCGGCGTAAGCGGCGCTCATCGAGGCTGAAACCCAGTGGTTCAATCAGGTGCAGTTGGCAACCTGTATTTGCACACAGCCGCATAATATTGCCGGTGTTAGGCGGAATCTCGGGTTCAAAGAGTGCAACTTGAAACGGCAATGGCGATTCCTGCCAAACGGCGTTGGCGAGTGGTGGCTGAAAGCGACAGTTTACGTGCTATCGGCCATTCCCAGCTCTTTAATTTTGCGGGTGAGGGTGTTGCGGCCCCAACCCAGCAGCACTGCGGCGTCACGTTTGCGGCCACTGGTTTGCTGCAATGCCGCTTCGATCATGGTGCGCTCGAAAATTGGTAACGCTTCATCGAGCACGGGCGCTTCTGCGCTTGCAGTCTGCAACTGCTCAGCAGCCCACACCGCGAGCATTTGTTGCCAGCTATTGCCGGTTGTCACTGGAGCGTCCTCGCCCAGTAAATCGGGGGGTAAATCGGCCAGCCCAATTTCGCGGCCGCTCGCCATTACGGTTAGCCAGCGGCAGGTATTCTCCAGTTGTCGCACGTTGCCGGGCCAACTCAGATTGGCCAAATACTGCATGGCTTCGTCGCTGACTATCTTGGGCTCACCACCCAACTCGCGGCTCGCGGCTTCCAGAAAGTGCTGGGCGAGTAACGGAATATCGCCGCGCCGGTCAGAGAGTTTTGGCAGTAGCAAACGAATGACGTTCAGCCGGTGAAACAGATCTTCCCGAAATGCACCAGCCCTTACGCGCTCCTCAAGATTTTGGTGGGTCGCAGCAATGACGCGCACGTCAACCTGTACTGGTGTTCGCCCCCCCACCCGAAAAAACTGTCCGTCTTCCAGCACGCGCAGTAACCGGGTTTGCATAGGTGCTGGCATGTCGCCTATTTCATCGAGAAACAGGGTGCCGCCGTCGGCCTGCTCGAAGCGGCCGATGCGCTGGCCAGTGGCGCCGGTGAAGGCGCCTTTTTCGTGGCCGAACAATTCACTTTCGACGAGCTCGCTGGGAATGGCTGCCATGTTAAGGGCGACAAAGGGTGCACTTTTTCTGGGGCTGTGGGTGTGGAGTGCGCGCGCCACCAGTTCTTTACCACTGCCTGATTCGCCATTGATGAGTACGGTAATACTGGAACCGGCGAGACGGCCGATGGCTCTGTACACGTCTTGCATGGCTGGCGCCTGACCAATGATGCCTGCTGGCGCCATACCTTCTGCGGGTGTGTCGCCGGCAGTAGCCACCTGTTCGGCGGCCGCGGCGTCAATGCGATTCTGGGTGTTTTGCGCCCGGGCGCGCTCGACAACGGCAACGGCCTCGTTAACGTCGAATGGCTTTGGCAGGTATTCGAACGCGCCGCCCTGGTATGAAGTCACCGCGCTGTCGAGATCGGAATGGGCGGTCATCACGATAACGGGACAGAGCTCGCGTTTGGCCAGCTCATCCAGAAATTCAAAACCGTCCATGCCTGGCATGCGTACGTCGGTAACCACCACCGCAGGCTTGTCGGCACTGTTGGTGTTTAGTGCCTGCATCGCTGCGTCTGCCGAGTCAAAACTCTTGCAGGGCAGGTTATGGCGTTCCATTGCTTTTTCGAGCACCCAACGAATGGATCGATCGTCATCCACGATCCAAATGTCTTCGCTGGCGGTGGCAACGCTGTTCATTGTTTTGACCTCTCAGGGCTGTTCATTAAGCAGCTCAAGGCTGCTCCAAAGGTAAATACACAGAGAACCGGGTTTGGCCCGGTTCGCTGTCGACGGCAATCAGGCCACGGTGTTGGCTGATGATGTTTTGGGTAATGGCAAGCCCAAGGCCAGAGCCGTCGGGCCGGCCGCTGATCATTGGGAAAAACAGTTTGTCAGCAATGTCCGTTGGAATACCTGGTCCGTTGTCTTCAAAATCGATGCGCACCACCAGTCGATGGTGGTTGTTGCCAATGGTGAAGCGGCGCAGGGTTTGGCTGCGCAGCACAAGGGTCGGGCTGGTTTGATCGGTGGCATGGACGTGTTCACGCAGTGCTTGCAGAGCATTGCGGATCACGTTTAAAAATGCCTGCACTAACTGTTCGTAGTCGCCCTCAAGGTGCGGAATGCTTGGGTCGTAGGCGCGCTCAATCTGGGGTGGTGTTTCCCATTCCGCAAAACTCACGCGCACTACATGTTCAAGCACCCGGTGAATGTTGATGGGCTTAAAGTTCGGGGGTTGATTGGGTCCGAGCAGGCGGTCGACCAAATTGCGCAGGCGATCCGCCTCGTCGATCACCACCTGGGTGTATTCCTTCAAGTGAGGTTCCGTTAACTCCGCCTCGAGCAACTGGGCTGAGCCGCGAATGCCTCCCAGCGGGTTCTTCACCTCGTGGGCCATGCCGCGAATCAACATGCGGGTGGTTTCCTGGTTGCTCAAGCGCTGGTCTTCGCGACCGATGTTGAGTTTGCGGTCGAGGGGTTGAAATTCGAGCAACAGATAACCGGGGGCCGGTTCGGCGATTGGGGTTACGGAGTAATCGACGGTGAGCGGACCAACGCCAAGCACTTCGATGTGACCCTCGCGCTGAGTGAAGGGCTGGGCGGCGGCCAGTGCCTTGGTGAGTTCAGCGCCCGACTCGTTGTGGGTGCCCGCATGAATAATCGACGCCAGCGGCTCACCTCGGCTGCGGCTTAAACTGGCTTGAAACAGCACCTCGGCGGCCTCGTTCAGATAAACAATGCGCAGCCCGGCATCCACCAGCAAGATGCCCGTTTGCTGGTGCAGCAGCAGATCGATACCCGCCGGCAGCGCCGCGGCGACAGGGCTTGCCGGGTTGCAGGTGTCTGAGCAGTTTGTGGCATCGGCTGGCATTAACGGCGTCCGGGTTAAGAGATCGTGTCTACCCCGTGTCCCTGCAACAACCGGACCAGCATTCGGCGACTGAATATCGGACGTTAGTAAGTGTTTACTCTCACGGAGAGAATAAACTATGATAGCGAGCGCGGGGTTCTCATCCCGGGGTATGCACCATTATAGTGCGAATGCTGGGAAAGTGTAGCACCGGGCGTTGGCGCCCGTGCTGGGGTCTCGCAGTGCCGAACCGGTTAGTTGTTGGCGCGGTTAAAGTTCACGGAGTAGCGCTGCAGGTGAAAGACCTGTTCTTTGCTCTCAATTTTGCGCTCGCCATCGCTGCCCAGTACGACCATCCGAATACGATGGGTACCGCGCGGCACATTGGTCAGTTGCACCTGGGCACCATCCACAGGGTTGGGGTCAAGTGCGCCATCCAGTTCGACATGGAGCGCATCACCGCTCTGCAGGCCGGGTTGAAGATCGCCGCTCACGACCACATTTCCTGCGTTCTCGCGAATGGAGGCGTCGTGACTCGGGCTGGTTATTTGCAGGCTTTGATAGCCAACGGTGGTGGCGTCTTCGGCGTCTGGCAGCCAGGGCTCGTAGGCGGCCTCGGGCTGGGGTTTATCGAAGGTGTTGGGGGCCTTGACCTCTACTTGTTCGGTGACTATGCCGGTATCTGTGGTGGTCGCTCCCGGGGGTGGCTGGTCGGTATAGGTCACGTTCCCCGCGGCATCAACGGTGCGATAGATCGCCGCACTGACAGGCAGGCTGAGCGAGCCAACAAGTGCCAGTGCCAGCAGTGGCAAAGCGGCGGCTCGCATAGATAAGTGAGTCGATGAGTCGGTCGTTGTGCTGTGCATCATAATCTCAGCGGTTGTGATGTTTGTTGGACAAACAAAAAAGCCCCGGGGTTCCGAGGCTTTTTATAGCATCTTGTACCCACCTTATGTGGTACTCGATGTGTAATAAGTATTTAGCTGTTGTTTAACAGCTGTAATACATATCGAATTCAACCGGATGAGTGGCCTGATTCAGGCGATCCACCTCTTCGCGCTTGAGCTCTATGTAGCCATCGATGGCGCTATCGGTGAACACCCCGCCTGCCTTCAGGAACTCGCGATCGGCATCGAGGGCATCCAGCGCTTCGCCAAGACTTGCGGCGACGGTGGGCACACCTGCGAGCTCCTCAGGGGGCAGCTCGTACAGATCTTTGTCGAATGACTCGCCGGGATGCAGCTTGTTGGCGATGCCGTCGAGGCCCGCCATCAGCATGGCCGCAAAGGTCAGGTACGGGTTGCCGGTGCTGTCAGGGAAGCGCACTTCTATCCGGTAAGCGCGTGGACTGCCACCTTGCACGTAAGGAATACGTATGGAGGCAGAGCGGTTGCGTGCAGAGTACGCGAGCATTACCGGTGCTTCGAAGCCAGGTACCAGGCGCTTGTAGCTGTTAGTTGAAGCATTACCAAACGCGTTGATGGCTTTCGCGTGCTTGATGATGCCGCCAATGTAGTACAGCGCGGCTTCAGACAAGCCTGCGTAAGAATCACCATGGAACAGGTTTTCGCCGCCCTTGGAAATTGACTGGTGCACGTGCATGCCGTTGCCGTTGTCGCCGACCAGCGGCTTCGGCATAAAGGTCGCCGTTTTACCATACGCGTTGGCAACGTTGTGTACGCAGTACTTGTAGATCTGTACTTCGTCAGCCTTTTTCACCAGCGTGTTAAAGCGTGCGCCAATTTCATTTTGGTTGGCGGTAGCCACCTCGTGGTGATGCACTTCAATTTTCAGACCCATGGCTTCCATCGCGGAACACATCGCACCACGTAGATCCATAGATGAGTCGACCGGAGGTACCGGGAAGTAACCGCCCTTAACACCAGGCCGGTGACCCAGGTTGCCGCCTTCGAATTCAGCGTTTGATTCCCAGGCCGCTTCTTCGGCATTGATTGAGTACGAGGCACCACTCATTTCGTTTTGCCAGCGCACGTCATCGAACACGAAAAACTCGTTTTCGGGGCCAAAGTAGGCGGTGTCGCCCATGCCCGAAGAATTCAGGTACGCCTCGGCGCGCTTCGCGATTGAGCGTGGGTCGCGGTCGTAGGGCTCCATGGTGGCAGGCTCGACGATGTCGCAGCGCAGAATAAGGGTGGCATCGTCGCGGAACGGGTCCATGACGCAGGTGTCATCGTCAGGCATGAGGATCATGTCGGACTCGTTGATGCTCTTCCAGCCAGAGATGGAGGAGCCATCAAACATGAAGCCGTTGCTGAGTGTTTCGGCGTCGATATTGGCGGCAGGCACTGTGGTGTGCTGCTCTTTGCCCTTCGGGTCGGTAAAGCGCAGGTCAACCCACTTAACGTCGTTGTCCGCAATCATTTTTAGAGTGTTATCTGACATCGGTGTGCCCTTCTCCTCAGATGTTTAATAGTTGTTGTTCGTAGCTTCAGCTCTCTGTGTGATGTAGAGAGCAATTAATGTGCCACTCGCAGCCAATGGGCCGCGCCCGGCAACCGCCTGATTTACTTGCCATAGGCCTGGTTGCTGCCCACGAGTGCACCCCTGCACGCACCCAAATTGGGCGAATGGCAGCAAAATGCGCCTTTTTGGTGCGCGTTTTGCGGGTGGAATGCGTTGGGCAAATCCAAGGAATGTTCAAGTGTCCTGTGCTGCAGCTCTTCCCCAGAGTCTGCAGCGGGTACACCCTAACCCTGCGACTCTGTGCGGTTCAAGTGCCTGTTAAGTCTCTACCCGGATTCGCACGGTAATCTCGCGACCGTCGGCCTCGGTGGCCAGTACGGTATGCCCATGGACCCGACACCAGGCCGGGACATCGTGCAGGGTGCCCGGGTCGGTGGCGTGTATGGTCAGCTCACTACCTGGGGGAAGGTCTGCAACGCGCTCGCCGGTTTTGATGACCGGCATGGGGCACAGCATGTTGCGCACATCGAGCACAGCCTCAGACATGCCAGGCCTTTGGAATGTCTTGTGGTGACATAGGCTCTACCGTGAGCGCTTCGTTAACGCCGTTTGGGTGGTGGATGCTGACGTCGACGCTTGGGGCCATTTTGCCTTGCGAGTAGCGGGCAACAAGGCGCGCGGCGAGTAACAGGTCGTCCGCACTGGCGGTGCCATCGAGCAGGCTCAGCGGACCGTTATGGCTGGTAGTACGCAGGTGAATGAACTGCTTGCGATAGCCTTCCAAATACTGGTTTTCGCCTTCTTCCCGGCCAATGAGCAGCTTGAAGTTGGGACTGGGCCGCAGATGTCTGCCCACCTTTAACAGCATGATGTCATCGAGGCTGTAGTCGCGCGTGGTACGCGAACGCCACATGTCGCCCAGGCGGTTGGAGTACTCGGGATCGCTCAAGAAACAACAGCCACCGGCCGGCTGTGCCCAGTCGCTAAACCCCAGTGATTGGGCGAGCGCGATCTGCGGTTTGCGGTTGCGGCCGTGGAAATCGTAGAGCTTGTTGCGATCGACCCAGCCCTCACGCTCGGGCAGCGTGGGCTCCAGATGTTTGGCGGACAGCGGCCGCAACAGGCGGTCTTGGGCGCCTGAATCGGTGGCGATGACTTGCAGCTTTTCGCGGATCTGGCTTTTGGGGCGCTGTCCCAGCACTTCGCCGGTGATGACAAAATCGAAGCCACCGTCCTGCATAAAGCCCCAAGTTTGGGCCCGATTGACCATAAAGGTCTTGCAGTCGACGCAGGGATTGAGGTTTTTGCCGTAACCGTGTTTGGGATTCAGCACCACATCCTTGTAGTCCTCGATGACGTCAAGAATGTGAAGTTTTATGCCCAGTTGTTCGGCCACCCAGAGGGCATTGTTGCGTGGGGCGGTTTGGCGCGATTTGGTCCGTGTGGTGCGAATGGCGTGGGTATGGCCTTCCACGCAGAAGCCCGTGAAGAAGTTGAGGCCCTCCACGTGCACGCCTTGATCCATGATGACTTTGGCTGCCAGGAGCGAATCCAGCCCGCCCGAGATGAGGGCGACAGCCTTCGGTGTTTGCTTCATACTCCGCGCCCGAGAAATCCCAACCCTTTCATTTCCTTGCTAAATCACCCAACTATTAACGTTCTGATTGCGGCTTTTATACCGAGCTCAACTGGACCGGGTTAGCGCTCTTTGAGAAACCTCTGCAGGTAAACCAGTGTCAGTCGATCACATACGAAACGTTGCCATCATAGCCCACGTTGACCACGGCAAAACCACGCTCGTGGATTGCCTGCTGCGGCAAAGTCAGACCCTCGGCGAGCGTGAGCAACTGCCCGAGCGGGCGATGGACTCGAACGACCTGGAGAAAGAGCGCGGTATTACCATTCTCGCCAAGACCACCGCCATTCGGTACGGCGATACCCATATCAATATAGTGGACACACCAGGACACGCCGACTTTGGTGGCGAGGTGGAACGCATCATGGCGATGGTAGATTCAGTGCTGCTTATCGTGGATGCGGTAGAAGGCCCCATGCCCCAAACCCGGTTTGTTACCGAAAAGGCGTTTGCGGCCGGCCTGAACCCGATTTTGGTAGTGAACAAGATCGACCGCGATGGCGCCGATCCGCACGCCGCGGTCGACGCGGTGTTTGACCTGTTCGATAACCTCGGTGGTACCGACGAGCAGCTCGAGTTTCCAACGATCTTTGCCTCAGCCATTCAAGGCATCTCGGGCCCTGACCCCGAAGAGATGACCGACAACATGAATCCGCTATTCGACATGATTGTGAATTCTGTGCCGCCGCCCAACGTGGAACTGGAAAAACCTTTTCAAATGCAGATCACATCGCTCGATTACTCCACCTACATTGGTGTGATTGGTGTTGGCCGGGTGCGGCGCGGCACGTTGAAAGCAAACTCACCCGTGATGGTTGTTGACGCCAAGGGCAAACAGCGCCGCGCGCGCGTGCTTACAGTGTTGGGGCACCATGGCCTGAATCGTGTTGAGCTCGAGTCGGCCCAGGCCGGCAACATTGTGTGTGTAACGGGTGTGGATGACATTGGTATCTCAGATACGATCTGTGCGCCCGACCATGTCGAAGCGCTGCCGCCACTGACGGTTGATGAGCCGACGCTCACAATGCTGTTCTGCGTAAACACTTCACCGTTCGCCGGCAAAGAAGGCAAGTTTGTCACCTCGCGGCAGATCGGCGAACGCCTATATCGCGAAGCCTCACACAACGTGGCCTTGCAAATCGAAGACACCGAAGACCCGGATCGCTTCAGGGTATCCGGACGTGGTGAGCTGCACCTGTCGGTGTTGATCGAAACCATGCGCCGCGAAGGTTACGAGCTTGCCGTGTCGCGGCCACAGGTGATCACCAAAGAGGTAGACGGCAAAACCCACGAGCCGTTTGAAGATTTAACCCTGAACGTGGAAGAAGAACATCAGGGCAAAGTGATGGAAGCGCTTGGTGACCGTAAGGGTCAACTTTCTGATATGCGCTCTGACGGTCGTGGTCGGGTGATATTGCACTACCGCATTCCTACCCGTGCGCTTATGGGGTTTCGTCCCAGCTTTATGTCGATGACATCGGGTACCGGCATCATGACCTATGCCTCTGCGGGTTATGCCGAACGCATGGAAGGTGAGCTGGGGCAACGCAACAACGGCGTGTTGATTTCCAACGGTCAGGGCAAGGCAGTGGCCTTTGCCTTGTTTAACCTGCAAAACCGCGGCCGCATGATTGTGGAGCCCAACCAGCCGGTGTACGAAGGCATGGTGGTGGGTATTCATCAGCGCGATAATGATCTGGTGGTTAATCCGCTAAAAGAAAAGAAGCTGACCAACGTGCGTGCGTCAGGCACCGATGAGGCCATTATCCTTAACAATCCCATCAAGCATACGCTGGAACAGGCGCTCGATTTTATTGATGATGATGAGTTAGTTGAGATCACGCCGGAGTCCATTCGAGTACGCAAAGCGCTATTGAATGAAACCGATCGCAAGCGCCGGGCCAACGCCTCCTAGTTTCTTGTGGATAGTGTCTTGCGGATAGTGTTTCGCGGAGCGCTGTAACTCATGCGCGTACTGTTGCAGCGAGTCACGCAAGCAAGTGTTGATGTTGGCGGCAAGCGCATTGCACAGATAGGAGCAGGGCTGCTTGCCTTTGTTGGGGTGTTTCCGACTGACGGTGACGCAGAGATTCAATGGCTCGCGGATAAGGCGGTTGGCTTGCGTGTATTTCCAGATACGGATTCAAGCGCTGCCGCCACCAAGAACATGAACCGAAGCCTTAAAGACATTGGCGGTGAGATGCTGGTGGTGTCGCAGTTCACGCTGGCGGCAGATACGTCGCGCGGGCGACGGCCTGGATTCAGTACGGCTGCACCGCCCGAGCTCGCGGAGCGTCTCTATGAGCAGTTTGTCAGGGCGGTCACTGAGCGCGGGGTGCGGGTTGCAACCGGGCAGTTTGGGGCCGACATGCAGGTCAGTTTGGTGAATGATGGGCCTGTGACTTTTCTGCTGGAGCGGTAGCTCAGGACGCAACGAGCGCAACCACCTTGTTTTGGTTCTTCTAGTTGTCCCAGTTGTACTAGTTGTCTTGCCCTTGGGGCTTGATCAAGCGCGCAATAACCACGCCGAGCTCAAACAAACCCCAGGTGGGTAGCGCCAGCATGACCTGCGAAATAATGTCAGGCGGTGTGAGTAGCATGCCGACAATAAAGCAGCCTACGATGACGTAGGGACGTTTTGCCGCAAGGCTTTCTGGCGTCGAAAAACCCGTCCATACCAACAGCGAGGTGGCGATGGGAATCTCGAAGGCAAGGCCAAAGGCTAAAAACAGCTTCAGCACAAAATTCAGATAGCTGCTTATGTCGGGCATGAACGCGACGCCCTCAGGTGTTGTGCTGGCAAAGAAGGCAAACACCAGCGGGAAGACTAAAAAGTAGGCGAACGCCATGCCGAGGTAAAACAGGATGACGCTGCTCACTAACAGCGGCAGTGCCAGTCGTTTCTCTTTCAGGTACAGGCCCGGCGCGATAAAGGCCCAGGCCTGATGCAATACAAATGGCATGCCGAGGCACAGAGCCGCGAAGAACGCGAGCTTGAGTGGAGCGAAGAATGGGGCGGCGACATCGGTCGCGATCATGTCGCCGGGTGCCACCTCGAGTAGTGGCCGGGACATAAACTCATATAAACCGTTGCCCAGGATGAGGTACACCGGAAAGAACAACAGCAATACAGCAAGCACGGCGTAGAGAATACGCTGGCGAAGCTCGAGCAGGTGCGACATAAACGGCATCTCGGCCTCGTCGACGCTGGCGTCGTGCTCCAGTGTTTTGTGGGGCTCGCTCACCCTGGGTTAGCCGTCAGATTGACGATCGGGTTTGACGTCTGGGTTATTCAGAAACTCATCGTCAGGATGCGGTTCATTGGAGTATTGAAAATCGTCGGTCGTGAAATTGCGTGGTTCTTCGAGCGGTGCCTCGCCTTCTTCGTGGTGCGGCTCGGTGGAGTCGTTGTTATTGACGACTTTGACGTTTGCTTCCAAATCGCGCATGGCCGCGTCGAGTTCCTCGACAGTGGCGTCATGGGTGTTGGTGGGTTTGGGGACCGCGTCGCTCTCGACGCTCGTCTCGACCTCCGTTGTGATGTTTTGGCCAATGGTGTTGACGCTGGATTCGAGCTCGCGCATCTCCTCGAGAATGGCCTCGTTGTGCAATTGGCGGCGCACCTCGTCCATGCCAATCTCCCGCTCTATTTCGACTTTCACGGCGGAAAAACTGCGGCGCATGCGGCCGAACCATAAACCCAGCGTGCGCAAGGCCTCTGGTAGACGTTCCGGGCCAAGGACCAATAGCGCAACCACGCTAACGATCAAAAGCTCCGGAAAGCCGATATCAAACATTCGTTTTCTGGTCGGCGGCGTCTTTAGTCGCCGCGTTTGCTTTCTCGCTGCCTTCTATAGTGTCAGCGCTGTCGTCCTTGATAGCGGTGCGGAAGCCCTTGATGGCGTTGCCCAGATCAGAACCCAGGGTACCGAGCCGTTTCGGGCCGAACACCAGAATGACAATGGCGAGAACGATTAATAGTTCCCAAATGCTCAATCCAAACATGTGAATCTCCTGCTGGCACCAGCAGTTAACCGGCTAGTGCGTTGGCCAAATACATTGGCGGTGTTGCGAGGCGATTATAGCCTTCAGCGGTTACGCTTTTCTTCGATACCCGACACGCCGAAGCGACGCGCAAGCTCATCCAGCACCTTTTCAGGTGCAATACCCTGATGGGTCAACATTACCATGCTGTGGAACCATAGATCGGCGACTTCGCCTACAAGTGCCGATTCGGTCGCAGATTGGGTGGCTGAGTTGGCTTCAGCCAGGTCTCTGGAGGCGAGGATGACCTCGGTGGCTTCCTCACCGACTTTCTCCAGAATCTTGTTCAGGCCGGCCGCATAGAGGCTTGCGACGTAGGAGCCCGCGGTTGCCGCTGACTGGCGATCTTTCAATACCTGGGAGAGTTGGGTGATGACGTCCATAGGCGGTCCTGGATCGCTGTGCGAGGTTAATAGGAGACCATTTTAGTCTGTATGCCGGGCCAGGTGGGGATTTGTCTGGACGGCGCGAATTGGAGGCCTATTCTTTATCCTATAAACTTCAATTCATGGGCGTGCTGTTAGCGCGCCTCTTTAGCTGTGCTTCGGGTTGCTCTGGGTTAATGAACACACAAAAAACGGTAACGGTGCTTGGCGGCGGTTTTGCTGGTGCTTTTGCCGCCAAGCGACTGCGTAAGGTATTACCCGCCGACGTTGAAGTAGAGCTTGTTAGCGAGCGCAACTACTTCGTGTTCCAGCCGCTCTTGCCTGAGGTGGTGGGAGGCACCATCACCGCAACGGATGCCGTGACCCCCCTGCGATTAATGTTGAAGGACATTAACGTTCGTATGGGCGAGGTGATGGACATCGACTTCGCGAACAAGAAAATTGAACTCGCCCAGGGCAGCGGGCGTATACCCCAGTTTCTCAGTTACGATGCTCTCGTTATGGCGTTGGGTACGCGTGGCATGGATACCCTGTTTCCTGGCCTTGCAGATCACGGCTTCTTCGTTAAAAATCTCACGGATGCGCAACAACTGCGTAATCATGTGATTCATTGCCTTGAGCATGCTGACGTCACCCGCAATGCGCAACTGAAGAGTCAATTACTCACTTTTGTTATTGCGGGCGGCGGGTTCTCCGGGGTGGAAGTTGCGGGTGAGGTGCAAGAGCTCATTGCGCGATCGCTGCGCCACTATCCAAACATAAGCAAAGACGAGTTGAAGATCTTGCTCGTGCACAGTGGCAAAGAAATTCTCCCCGAGCTTAGCGAACGTCTGGGCGCTCACGCGCGTGAGCGGTTGGTTCGGCGCGGTGTTGAGTTTCTGCTTGAAACGCGTCTTGCGGGGGCCACGGCTATGGGTGTGGAAACCTCCGCCGGAGACTTTGTAGGCAGCCATACACTGATCTGCACAATTGGTAATGGGCCGGTTGAGTTGCTTGAGCACCTACCCCTGACCCTTGAGCGCGGACAAATTGCTGTTGATGCCAACCTGCAGGTTGAGGGCCAGGAGGGTGTCTGGGCGTTAGGCGACAATGCGCGGGTCCCATTGGATGACGGCTCCTTTGCGCCAACCACCGCCCAGTTTGCGGTGCGCGAGGCAGAGCTTATTGCCACCAACGTTGCGGCCTGGCTGCAAGGCCAAAGTCAGGCGCCCTTCAGTTACGAACCCAAGGGCAGCATGGCCTCTATCGGCCACTACGATGCCGTTGCAGAAGTGTACGGCCGGCCTCTGTCTGGTGTGTTCGCCTGGTTATTGTGGCGCGGTTTCTATTGGTCACTGGTTCCCAGTGTGTCGACGCGGCTGCGTATCGCTTTGAACTGGTTGTTTGATTACGTGTTGCCGCGCAGCATCGTGCAGATTTCGGCGCCAGACGACACAGGGCTTAGCCGCCGGCACTACAAGGCGGGGGATGTTCTGTTCGACCCGGGGCAGCACATTGATGGCCTTTACACCGTTGTTTCGGGCCGCCTGGAATCGAGAATATTGCGCAGTTCAGGCGACTCTGGTGAAGCGGATCATGTGCGGCTGATTGGCGTTGGTGAGCACTGGGGAGAACACAGCCTGAGCAAACCCCAGGCCACCATCGGTCGGCTTGTCGCCCTCGAAGATAGCGAGGTATTGCTTATTCGTCGCGCTGATTTCACCCGGCTCAGTGCAGCCTTGCCCTTTTTTCAAACCTATTTCGATGAGCTGCCTGAAGCCCGCTACCCCGAAGAATTACAAAACAACTCCAACTAGGAATTTCACTGTGACCTCTCAGACTTGTCGAACGCTAGCCTTGTTAACCTGTAGTCAGAAGGAAGACCGCTCATGACCGTGCGTCAAAAATTCGCCATCCTTGCTGTTGTCGTGCCACTCGCCTTGTTGGGGCTTGCGCAGCTTTGGTCGCCAATTCTGTGGGCATTCGTAGCCGTGGTTCCCATCATCGCTGTGGGGCTAATCGATATGTTTCAAACGAAACATACGATTAAGCGTTTGTATCCGGTTATCGGCAACTTTCGGTATCTGTTCGAATCTGTGCGGCCCGAGATTCAGCAGTACTTTGTTGAGTCTGAGACCAGTGGCGCACCCATCCCCCGCGAGTATCGAGCGCTGGTGTATCAGCGCGCGAAAGGCGCCAGAGATACGCGACCGTTCGGCACCATCTTTGATGTCAACCGCGCGGGTTATGAATGGATAAACCACTCGATGGTGCCCAAACACGCCACCGAGCTTGCACCGCGCGTCACCTTTGGCGGCAAAGACTGCACGCAGCCATACTCTTCTGCGGTACTTAACATCTCTGCCATGAGCTACGGGGCCCTGAGCAAGAACGCCATCATGGCGCTAAATAAGGGTGCCAAGATTGGCGGTTTCTCGCACAACACGGGCGAAGGCAGCTTGAGTCCTTACCACCTGGAGCACGGTGGCGATATCGTTTGGCAAATTGGCACCGGCTATTTTGGCTGTCGTGATGCCAACGGGAACTTCAATCCGGAACTGTTCGCAAAAAACAGCCAGCGCGAAGTGGTCAAGATGATCGAGATCAAGCTGTCTCAAGGTGCGAAGCCCGGCCATGGCGGCATTCTGCCCGCGGCCAAGCTCACGGAAGAGATTGCACGAATTCGCAACGTACCAATGGGAGCGGATGTGGTGTCGCCTCCTGCGCACACCGCCTTTTCTACGCCCACCGGCCTGCTCGACTTTATTGTGCAATTGCGGCAACTATCCGGTGGCAAGCCCGTGGGCTTCAAGCTCTGCATCGGGCGTAAGGATGAGTTTCTGGCAATCTGTAAAGCCATGCTGGAAACGGATATCTACCCGGATTTCATCACGGTAGATGGGGGCGAGGGCGGCACGGGAGCTGCGCCCACTGAAATGACCAACTCGGTGGGTACACCGCTGCGAGATGCGTTGATATTTGTGAACAATGCGTTGATTGGTTGTGGTCTGCGAGATGAGATGCGCATCATTGCCTCCGGCAAGATGTTCTCTGCGTTTCATCTCGTTCGGGCGATTGCGTTGGGCGCTGACACGGTGAACTCGGCGCGCGGCATGATGTTGTCACTGGGCTGTATTCAGGCGCGAAGCTGTAACACCGACGAATGCCCAACCGGAATCGCCACCCAAAACCCAGCTCGGAATAAGGGCCTGGTGGTAAAGGACAAGGCCAGCCGGGTCGCCCAGTTTCAGGAGGACACGGTCGCCAATGCTGCGGAGCTTATTGCGGCCGCGGGGCTTGATAGCCTGGATGAGCTAATGCCCATACATATTAACCGCCGCGTTCAAGGCACGGTGGTGAAGACCTATGCCGAGCTCTACCCGAACATTACTGGCAGCTGCTTGCTTGCTGCAGACACTATTCCTGCGGCCTGGCGAGCGGACTGGGAAAAAGCCGACGCTCACACTTGGTAACCATTAGCAACTGCTGCTGAACTTCTGCCCACTAATGGATGCTTCGTAAAGTACGCCACCTTTGCTGACGGTAAAAACAGCTTTGCCTTTGTGGTAGCCACCAACCACGACGGCATCGTTGGCATTTACGCTTTTAGTGGCGGTGCTGCCGGCTGATGACGTGGAAGCTGAAGCGCTTGCGGTGATTGCGACGGCTGCAGCATTGGCGCCGAATTCAAAACTACCCGAGCAGAATTCATTGAAAGAGCGCTGGTCTTCAAAGAACACAATTTGGCTGTAGGCTTGGCCGCCGAGTTGCAGGCCTGCTGACAATTGGGTCACCGTCGACTCACCGACGATCTCGCCGGCGCGAAACACGCCACCCCTGCCTCGAGCGCCACCCAAAACGACCCCTCCCTTGCCAATGGTCGGGAATAGCGCATAGCCGTAGGCCGTATTGAAATAGGCCTCTGTCTGGGGGGCATTCTGAAAAATCTGTGTGGCGTCGAGAAATTTTCCCGGCGTGTTTACGCAGCCAGACAGCCCTGCAACAAGCAGGCAACCCAGCAGTGTTGTTATCGAGGAAATAGTCTTGCTAGCAGGCAGATTTAGCGCAGCCGAGAGAGTCGTCTTCATGTCGGTTTCCGAGTGGTTTGAGAAGATGCGCGCATGTTACCGCAAGTGTCAGCAAAGACTAGATGTTGGCGGTGATCTGACCCGAGACGCTTGACAACCTACCAGTAGGTAGATAAAGTAGGCCCATGGTAACTGCCTCCACAAGAGATCTTATTCTGGACAGCGCTCAGGCATTGGCCCAGGCCAGAGGCTTTAATGCCTTCAGCTATGCCGACATTGCGGCGGAGCTGGGTGTTAAGAAAGCGAGCATTCATTACCACTTTCCCTCCAAACAAGACCTGGAGGTGGAGCTGCTGGCTCGCTACCAGGCAGGATTTGCGGCCGAAATGCGCGTGATCGAGGGGCGGACGGACAATAGTCATGAGCGGCTGCAACGCTACTCGAAACTGTACCTCGATACGCTGGCCAATGATCGAGTGTGCCTTGCTGGCATGATGGCCTCAGACGCAGGGGCTCTGCCCGCGCAGCTAACGCCTGCGCTCACGGATTTTTTCGAAGAGCATGTCGATTGGCTGGCGATGGTTATGGCTGCAGGCAAAAGCGCTGGGGAACTAAATTTTTCGGGTACAGCCAAGGCCCAGGCCAGTGCCTTTCTGGCCGCATTGCAGGGTGGCTTGATGTTGGCCAACGCGATGGGTGATGAGTCGATTTTCAAGCGCTTGCGAACAACGCTTGTTGATCAGCTGAAATAGGTTCTTAGCGACATTGATTGAAGGAACGGCAACGATGAATAAAGCAATACACCCAGTGAGCACGCCAACGCTGTTTGTGTGTTCGAGCTGTAAGACACAGATGCTGGTTACATCCACTGTGTCCGGATCCAGCACGGCAGATCGGGTCGGCATTGAGGTCTGTTCCAATTGCCATCCGGCCTACACGGGAAAGGCTTATGTGAAGCGCTCAGGCAATAGAATTGAGGCCTTCGAGGCGCGATACCGGGCCGGACCCAAGCCTGCAACCCAGGGGTGATCCCCGCCGGTTCTATTGTCGGGACCAAATTTGTGAGAGCATCCGCGCCGGTTTTCGGTAAGGATGCATCGCATGTCCAGATCTCCCGTTGTTGCGTTTATCGTCGCGTCCTCCCTGCCGGTGACCCTCTGGCCGCTGGCGGGTTTGGCAATTGCCGCGCATCGCTCAAACTCGACCTTTGATTTCTCGATAGCGGCCATTCTCGTGCCGTTGTTGTTTGGGGCGTTTCATGCGGCCAGTGTCGCACTCAAGCTGCCGTCCAGCAGAAAAGCCTACTTCCTGATAGGCGCCGGTTTGGGCCTGTTAATGGCCAGTATTGGCACTTTTATTGCGCATGTGCCGGAGACAGTCTATGGGCTGACCGGCACGCGGCGCTATCTGGCCCTGCTCGGCGGGCCGCTGTTTTATAGCGCGGTGTGGGGCTTGGCGCTCTGGCCAATAGAGCGATACCTGCACAAAGACTCCTAGATTGGCTGGGTTCTCCAGTCGCGTGATGGGGTATCCTAGCCGCCTTCTTTCACCGGGAATTGACCTAAAACAGGGCAGGATCCGCCGATTTAGCTGACTGGTAAGTCCCGGGGGCGACAATTAGGAGAGAATTCCAAGTGGCAACATATTCCGAATTGAGCACATTTGGCTGGTTGGCTGTATTGCTACTGGTCGGCGGCTGCGCAACGCTACCCCGCAGTGCGCCACCGGCAGAGTCGACGGCTGAGTTTCAGATCGTGGGCATGCCAGGAGACATTCGCTCAACCGGGCTCGGTCCCAGCGAAGCTCTGCAGAACGATTTTTCCCAGGCGCTGGTAACCGGCGGCACCGATGCCCAGTGTGACTCGAAGGATGGTGAACCCATTCTCTGTGTGCTGGTGCTCTCCGGTGGCGGCGGACTCGGGGCTTACGGCGCCGGAGTGCTGAACGGCTGGACAAAATCCGGCAATCGACCGGAGTTCAAGATTGTTACCGGAGTGAGCACGGGTGGTTTGCTCGCGCCATTCGCCTTTTTAGGCTCCGAGTGGGACGACAAGTTGGCTGATGCGTTCTTGTCGATAGAGTCCGATGCCGACATTCTTAAGCGCCGCGGGCTGTTTGGTATTTTGCGCAATGATGCGGCAGCAGACACCACGCCGCTTGCTGAGCATATTGCCAAATATATTGATACGCAGGTGATAGAGGCGATCGCGGTGGAGTATCGCAAGGGGCGTCGACTCTATATTGGCACCACAAACATGGACACCCAGACCTTTACGGTCTGGAACCTTGGCCGCATCGCGGACGTTGGTGGTCCGCAGGCTTTGGAGTTGTTCCGCAAGTTGATGCTGGCGTCAGCTTCGGTACCCATTGCGATGCCACCCGTGATGTTTCCGGTCTCCTCCGGCGAGCAGCAGTACGACGAAATGCACGCGGATGGTGGCATTCAGGCGCAGTTCTTTGTGCCGTTAGTCGCCATCGATTTGCCCAAAGCCATTAAGCGGGCGAATGAGCTCGGGTTTAATCACAAACCTACGCCGCGCATGTTCATTATCCGGAATTCGAAATTTAGCCCGGTCAGAGAGAGCGTTGACAGAAACCTGGTGAAGGTAGCGACCCGGGCGATAGAGTCAATGGTGCAATCGATGGGGCGTTCAGATCTCAATCAGATTTATGCCATCTCCAAGGCGCGGGGTACGGATTTTCACTACACCGAGGTGCCGGAGGATTTTTTCTGGCAGGCGTCGTCCAAGTTCGACGGCGGCGAAATGCAGCGCTTGTATGACGTGGGTTATGAACGCGCCCAGGGTGAAGACCTGTGGTCATCGGAACCGCCTGGGTTGTTTGCAAGGAATATTGAGTAGCTTTCAGTTTCCAAAGCTCGACCTGGTTTTGAGCTTGGCTTACGCGGATTAGTCAGGACTTTTTTTACGACCAGGATTTTGAAAAAGACCAAATCCTGTTACTTCGACGGAGATAACCTAATGTTACGACAAGGATTTATTTTAGGGCTGGTGCTGCTGTTTGCAGGTTGTGCCGGCCAAAGCGGGCATCATGTGCACGAAGCGAATGTGGATAGCCTGGAGGCGAGCGCCCGGGCTTCTTACGCTGAGCTGCTAGCGGCCAACGATGGTGCGAAACTGCTCGCGGAAGAAGCTGTTGGAGTTCTGGTGTTTCCGAAGATCCTCAAGGCGGGACTGACCTTTGGCGGTCAATATGGCGAAGGTGTGTTGTTTGGTGGCGATGAAGCTATTGGCTACTACAACAGCCTGTCGGCGTCATTTGGATTGCAGGCAGGGGTTCAAACCTTCGGCTATGCGTTGATATTTACTGATGCAGAGGCGCTCGACTTTGTGCGCAAATCTACCGGCTGGGAGATTGGTCTTGGCCCAAGTCTGGTGATCGCTGATCGCGGCATTGGTAAAAGCCTGACCAGCACCACGGTAAGATCCGACATTTATGCTTTTGTCTTCGATCAGAAAGGGCTTATGGCCGGCAGTGGTTTGCAGGGCACAAAAATTTCTCCAATTCACCGGAACAAAACTAATCCCTCTCGCTAGCGATGCCGGGTTTTCGAAAACTGCCAGTGAGAAGCAGAGGTTTGAGCTTTATACCGAAGACACTGTTGATTCTGGTGGCCTGCCTGGTTGGCACAGGGCTGCATGCGCAACAACATTCAGGCGCCGAGCCTGATGGTGCTCACGACACGAGCCATGCTCGCAAGCAGCACCTCTCAGTTTTTCTGGGCGATACTATCTTGCTGCGACCTGGTGAATCGGACTATGACGCGTTTACGATTGGTGTTGATTACGAATATCGTGTGAACCAACTCTTTGGTGCCGGATTTGTTGCGGAATACGCAACCGGCCCCATAGATGCGACGTCCTTGCTGGCGGCTCTGGATGTGCACATCTACAAGGGTCTGGTTATGCAGCTAGGCCTTGGGGTTGAGTTTATAGAAGGACAGTCTAACGAGCTTGGACGCGTTGGCGTTCTTTATGAGTTCGAGTTTGGCCACACGACATTGTCACCCCAGTTTCATTGGGACGTTACCAGCGCTGAAGACTCGCTCGTGTTCGGTATTGCTATCGGCCGAAACTTTTAGGCGCCCGGTTTCCGAGCCCTGATCCTGCGTGACCAAGGAGTTGTAGTGAATTTGACTGAAACCCACCGCCTGCGCTGGATAACCGGTTTGTTGGGACTGGCGGCTGCCTTGGTAACTGGCGCCGGTGAGTTCTTGTTGCACTTTGACCCGCAAGCCAGGTTCACGGATGGGTTGGCGTTCTTTCAAGGTATCAGCGATCAGCGCAGCACGATGGGACACTTTCTTGGTGTTCTCGGCGCACCTATGTATGTGGTTGGCGCCTTTCATATCTATCTGATGCTCAATTCGAGCCATGCCCGCTGGGCGCTTATTTTGTTTATTGTGATGGCGTACGGCTGCGCGCTCGGTGGTGTCTGGATTGGCTCCAGAGCCTCAATCAGCGCCATTGTTAACGCGCCACAGTATCCAGGCCTTACGCATCTCGTTGAACTCTACGATTTGCGCTACGAAACACTTCTAAACGTTACCCGGGTTGCGATACTGCTGATCTCACTGATCTATATCTGGCTGGTGGCGAAAGGCGGCAGCGCCTATCCACGCTGGATGGCCTTGGCTAATCCGATCGTGCTGCTGTTGCTCAGCTTTGTGGTTTATCTGCTAGCGCCTGCAGTAGGAAAGTACTTAATGCCCATAGCACTAAATGTTGGTTTCACAATATTTTTCTGCTTATCCTTATTTTTTGTGCGCCAGCAAGCACATCAACAAACTCAACTTCAAACACATCAATAAGCACAGCTGAGGCAGGTTTTATACATGGGAATTTTCAAAAAAGTCATCCTGGCGTTGCTCTTTGTGATTGTGCTGCTACTAGTGATCGTAAGCGTGCGTTTTCGCATGGATGCCCGCATTGACTACGACGTGGCACTCGATGGTGTTGAGGTGCCGCAGTTTACTGCCAGTGATATACCCTGGTTACAGACGCATGATAACTCCACCACGCTGCCGTTCATGGCCAGCGCGGTCATCGACATTGATGGCGACGGCACCGAAGAGTTGTTTCTGGGTGGTTCGCGCAGTCAGGAAGATGCGTTTTTCGAATACAAAGATGATCAGTTTGTTCGCCTGGACGTTGCTGGCATCGAGAAGCCACAAGGCGAGGCGACCCATGGTGCTTCGGTGCTTGATGTGGATAAAGATGGTGACGATGATCTTGTGGTTGCCCGTGGTGATGGTATGTGGCTGCACCTGAATGATCAGGGCACGTTCTCGAGTACAAAGTTGGATGCGGCGATGCCGGACGGGACAACTCCCTTGGGCGTTGGGTTGGCCGACATTAATCGAGACGGTCACTTCGATATGTTTGTCGGCGGTTACATCAGCAAAGATCGCGTGCAGGGCCAGAATCTCTTTAATCGAGAGAACTACGGCGGCGCGAGCCAGCTGTTTTTAAACGATGGCGACAACACTTTTACCAATATTACCCAGTCCGCAGGCCTGACCTATATCAAGAACACGTTTATGGGTGTGTTTGTTGATGCTGATGAGGATGGATTCGAAGATCTTATCGTTGCCCATGACACCGGCACAGTGCGTACCTGGCGAAACAATGGCGATCTCACCTTCACCAACACGCCTAATCCAACGTCGGCCTACAACACTTATCCAATGGGCATTGCCGTGGGTGATTACAATAATGATGGGTTGGTGGACTTCTTCTTTTCCAACGTGGGTTCCACACCACCAGACTTTATCGTCCGTGGCGATACCACAGACGACCAACAGACCAACTGGAAATGGTTTTTGTTCAAGAACGAAGGTGGCTTTGAGTTTTCGGACACGGCCCAGGCGGCTAAGGTTGCTGACTATGAATTCAGTTGGGGCGCCATCTTTGAAGATCTGAATCTGGACGGGCGCGAGGACCTTGTGGTGTCCGAAAACTACGTTGGCTTTCCACCGCATAACCTGGAGTTTTTGCGCTTGCCTGGTCGTTTCCTTATACAGAACCCACGTGGCGAGTTTGCGGCTGTCGGGAAAGAGGCGGGCGTTGTAAACAAGCGCTACTCCATTGCCCCGCTAACCGCTGATTTTAACGGCGATGGTCGGCCCGACCTCGTGCATGCGAATTTGGCAGGCTACTCCAAAGCTTTCATAAGTAAGTCTGGTAGTGGCCAGTCTCTGAAAGTGCGTCTGGCGAACCGGGTCGAATCCGTTGGTGCCAAGGTTGTAGTGTCACTTTCAGACGGTTCGGAGCAATCGAAGTGGTTCGTCCGTGGGGAAGGGCTGGTTTCTGATAGCTCGCCGGTGCTGATCTTTGGTTTGGGCGAAGCCAGTGCAGAGCGGGTCACGGTTAAGTACCTGGATGGCAGTCTAAAGACCGTGGAGCAAGGGCTCGGTACCGGCATTGTCGACATTCCGCGATAGCCTGCAGACATAAGCGGCCCGAGCTTGCCATGAATTCGTCTTCTAATCTCCGGGGCCGCGTTCATCGCCTGCTCAATCCTGAAGATAGAGGCGACAGGCTATCGCATGCGGTAAACCTGTCTATCATCTTCCTGATACTGCTGAATGTGCTCAGCGCATCACTTGAGACGGTTCCGTCTCTCTATGAATTTTATGGACCGGCTTTTCGCACTATAGAACTTCTGTCGGTGGGAATTTTCTCAATCGAGTACCTGTTGCGATTCTGGAGTGCTCCGGACGATGGCCGCTACAAATCTCGACTAGACTACTTTTTAAGCTTTAACTCGGTTATTGATCTGCTCGCGATAACGCCTTTTTATCTTGGCCTGTTTTTCCACTTCGATTTGCGCGCGCTCATCGCTCTGCGTTTGTTGCGGCTGTTAAAACTGGTGCGGTACTTTCAGCCGCTGGCGGTTTTGGGTGCCGTTATGCGTGCGGAGTTTCGCGGCTTTATTACCGCGATGTTTGTCCTCGTCATTCTGGTTTTTATCGCGGCAACGGGCATCTACTACTTTGAGCGTGACGCCCAGCCTGAAGTGTTTGGCAGTATTCCTGAGTCTATGTGGTGGGCCATCGTCACCTTAACGACGTTGGGTTATGGTGATGTGATTCCGGTTACGGCGCCAGGCAGAGTCTTCGCTGCCTTGATTACGGTGTTTTCTGTCGTCACGGTGGCTTTGCCCACCGGTATGTTGGCTTCCCGGTTCTCTGAAGAGCTTAAAAAACGCAAAGAGCAGATGGATGCCCACCTGGCGGTGATGGCCGCCAGCGGAAAGCATCCAGACGACGAAGCATTGGAGAGTTTAAGAAACGAGCTGTGTATTAGTGAAGATGACCTGGAGAGATTGTTGGCGCGACAGCTAGATCAGAGCGGACTTTGTCCGGTGTGTGGGAGAGGTGGTGAGCAACAATAACGACCCATTTCTCTACGCCTTTAATATCGATGACGAAGGGCGTGCGCAGTCGCTAGAGACGACTGACACCGTTGCATTAAATGTGACGGCAGGGTCCTACCTGTGGCTGCATATGCATGCTGTGCATGAAGGTGCGCGAAATTTTCTGGCGAGTGATGCCGGTCTCGATTCCATTATCGTTGATGCCATGCTGGCGGAGGAAACTCGCCCGCGAGCATTGGTCAAGGATGATGGGATGTTGGTTATTCTGCGAGCGATGAACTTCAGTCCAGGTGCAGACCCCGAGGACATGATCTCCATTCGATTGTGGATCGACAAACAAAAGGTGATCAGCACCCGTCGCCGCGATATCAGGGCTATTGGCGACATCATCGGTTTTATTGAAAGAGAGGAAGCGCCACTCGGCCCGAGTGGGTTTCTGATTACCATCACAGACCGTCTCTTTGAGCGCATGGAGCCATTTTTTGTAGATCTCGAAGAGCGTATTTCCCGGGCCGAAGAGCTACTTGCGAGTGGTCGAGAAGATGAGATTGCGGATGATGCGGCGTTAGTCCGCAAACGCACGGCAATCTTCTCGAGATACGTTACGCCCCAGAAAACCCTGTTGGAGACCCTGCTAAAAGCAAACTTTGCCTGGTTTCAAGAGGAGCACAGAGAACATCTGGTTGAAAGTCTGGATCGCGTTACCCGCTATGTTGAAGAACTGCAGGAGCTGCGTGAGCGCTCGCAGATACTTAACGACGAGCTCAATAACGCCCATGGCCGGCGTCTGAACGACATCACCTATATTTTCTCCGTGGCCGCGACGGTATTTTTGCCACTGAGTTTTTTGACGGGTTTGATGGGCGTAAACATCGGAGGCATGCCTGGGATAGATAGCGCCCAGGCGTTCTGGATTTTTTGTGGGGTCTGCGTTCTTATTGTTGTCGTTCAGGTCTTCATATTCAAAAAATGGAAGTGGTTTTAGTGCAATGAACAGACTGCGGACAGTGCTGCGAGGAGACTATTTGCGTCGAGCGGTAGTTGTTGCGCTAGTGGTGGGTAGCGCGCTCAATGCGATCAATCAGCCCGAGGCGATCTTTGGCTCTGCTCAGGTGGTCTGGTGGAAGTTCATACTCACCTTTCTGGTACCCTTCTTTGTGGCTACCTACGCGGCTTACGCTGCGTTGCCGCCCCCAGAGGAGTAGGTCATGGGTTGTTGCGCTTATCTTCTTTTATTCAATTTATAGGGTGATCCTTATATGACCACAGTATGTGAAAAGCTTCTGGAAATTCTTGGCGAAGCTTCCGTCGATGAGATATTTGGCATCACCGGTGATGCACTTAACTCGCTGGTTGATGCGATTCGGAAAGACGACGACTTCCGTTGGATCAGTGTTAAGCATGAAGAGAGCGGCGCGTTCGCGGCGGCTGCACAGGCCAAATACACCGGCCGTTTGGCGGTTTGTGCGGGTACCGTTGGTCCTGGTGCGTTGCATCTGTTAAATGGGCTCTATGACGCCAAGCGCGATAGAGCTCCCGTATTGGCCATTACAGGCCAGGTCCCCGAATCCGAATATGGCTCGGCGTTCTTTCAGGAAGTTGATCTCGAACGGGTTTTCGGTGATGTGGCGGTGTTCAATCAAACCGTGCGATCCACGGAGCAGTTTGAACGGCTTGCGCGCTCGGCCGTGCAAACAGCCCTGGAGGAAGGTGGGGTTGCACACTTATGCATTCCGGTTGACCTGATTTCGCAGCGTATTCCCAGCGCAGGTTCTCCAGGGTCGTTGGTGCCGGTACGTGGCACGATAACGCCAGAACAAGAAGCCGTTGAAGAGGCCGTTAAAGTTCTCCACCGAGCACAGAGACCCGTGGTGTTAGCCGGCGACGGTGCCCGAGGATCGGCTTCAGAATTGTTGGAGTTTGCCGAAAAACTCCAGGCCCCAATTGTGCACTCCTTAAAGGGATCAGACGTTGTTCCCTATGACCATCCATTGTGGGTTGGTGGCATCGGTCACCTGGGCACCCCACAGGGTCTCGCGGCGCTCGATGGTTGCGATTTGCTGGTGATGGCAGGCTCTGACTTTCCTTATCGAACGTTCCTGCCTTCTGGCGTCCATATTATCCAGATAGATGAGGTCGCTTCGCACATTGGCCGACGCTGCGAAGTGACACATCCCATTGTTGCCAGTGTTAAACCAACGCTTGAGCAACTAAACGCAAAACTAAAAGCCCGGGAACTGTCGACCTGGCTTGCCAGCATTCAGTCCAAGCGTGAGCGCTGGGATAAGCGTATGGATAAAAAGGCCGACCTGGGTCGCGATGCCGATATTCTCCATCCCCAGTCAGTGGTGCGCTCGATATCTGACACGGCACCAGATGATGCGGTCTATGTTGTCGATGTGGGCACGTCGACAGTATGGGCGGGTCGGCATCTGCGTTTTCGCGGCAATCAGCGCATGTTTGGTTCTTTTACGCATGGCTCGCTTGGCGTTGGTCTGCCCGGTGCCATTGGCATTCAATCGGCTGCGCCTGAGCGGCAAGTTATTGCCATTTGTGGCGACGGTGCCTTTGCTCAGCTAATGGCTGACTTTGTTACAGCAGTACATTATGAGTTACCGATAATTGTCGTCGTTCTGAATAACCGGAAGTTCGGCTTTGTTGAGCTGGAAATGGCCGCCCACGGTTACGTTCGCTACGGCACAGAGATTGCGAACCCGGATTTTGTGATGTTTGCCGAATCCTGTGGCGGCGTTGGCTTGTCGGTGACTAAACCAGACCAGCTATTACCCGCGTTGCAACAGGCCTATGCAGAATCGAAGCCCGTGTTGATCGATGCACACGTTAACCCGGACGAACTGTTTGCGCCCGCAAAGATCGAAGTCTCCGCTGCCTGGGGCTACGCCATGGGTAAAGCAAAAGAGCTACTGATCGCGGTAGATGAAGTTCTGGATGACGATTAAGGCCCACTAAGAGGATTTGTTTGTGACCGAACTAACCGTAAAAAGCCCCTACGATGGCACGGTCGTAGGCACTTTGCCGCTGGACACCATGGCATCGCTTGAGTCCAAGCTTGCAACAGGGCACGCCATTGCGCGTGATCTGAGTGCGCGCATGACGGTTCCCGAGCGCGTTGCGGTGCTTGAGCGATTAGCGGAGCTTATGCGCGGTCGTCGCGCCGAACTCGGATTGCTTATTGCACAAGAGGGCGGCAAACCGTTGACCGATGCGCTGGTAGAGGTTGACCGCGCTGTTGATGGCGTGAGCCTGTGCGTGGAACACATAAAATCGGATGTGGGGGTGCGCATACCTATCGCAACCAATCGCATGAGCGCGGGGCGTCTGGCTTTTACGGAAAAGGCACCGATAGGCCTGGTTGCTGCGGTGAGTGCGTTTAACCATCCTCTAAATCTCATTGTGCATCAGGTAGCCCCAGCCGTGGCCAGCGGCTGTCCGGTGATTGTTAAACCTGCACCGGATACCGCACTCAGCTGTGCTGCGTTTATCGACATGCTTAACGAAGCAGGCTTACCCGCTGGTAGAGGGCAGATTCTGGTGACTGAAGCGATCGAGGTCGCCGAAGCTTTGGTAACCGATGCGCGGCTTGCGTTCTTCAGCTTTATCGGCAGCGCGAATGTTGGCTGGATGTTGAAGAACAAACTTGCCCCTGGGGTTCGCTGTGCACTGGAACACGGCGGCGCGGCACCGGTTATCGTGTGTGCAGACGCCGACTACGACAAGGCGATTCCGGCGTTGGTGAAGGGCGGCTTCTATCATGCCGGCCAGGTCTGTGTGTCAGTGCAACGTGTGTTTGTGCCGGCTACGCAGCTCGATGATTTTGTGGCGCGCTTTACCGCGCAGGTGCAAACCCTGACGGTGGGTGACCCGACGCTTGCGACCACCGATGTAGGACCGCTTATTCGTGAGAATGAAGTTGTACGGATCAAGGGCTGGGTGGATGAGGCGAAAGAGGCGGGCGCAGTGTGTGCGCTCGGCGGAGAAGCCATAAGTTCACGCGTGTTTGCACCCACGGTGTTGGTTAATCCGCCACAAGATGCAGCGGTGTCGAGTAAGGAAATTTTTGGACCGGTGGTGTGTGTCTATAGTTATGAGCAGGTAGATGATGCGGTAGCGATCGCCAATAGTCTGTCGGTCGCGTTTCAGGCGGCAGTATTTACAGAGAGTATAGATACTGGGCTTGCCCTTTCTAATGCACTCGATGCATCAGCCGTAATGATCAACGATCACACCGCATTTCGAGATGACGTGATGCCCTTTGCGGGTCTGCGACACTCAGGTCTCGGAGTGGGGGGCATACCCCACACGATCGAAGATATGCAGATCGAAAAAATGACGGTAATAAAGTCGGATAGCCTGTCGTAGGTTGCCTCTTTGGTTGTCCTTTTGGGCTGATGAAATGACGGAGATTAATTTATGAGCCTTGTTCTCATTACTGTCGTTGGCGGGTTGTTTCTGTTGTTTGCAACCATTCAGGGACGCTTGCACGGTAGTGTGTTAACGGCGCCGCTGTTGTTCTCTGTGGCCGGGCTTGCGCTGTATTATTCGGGTTTGCCTGGGCACGAGTTTGAGCTTAGCTGGTTGCACCTGGTGGCCGAGGTCACACTGGTGTTGGTGCTGTTTGCCGATGCAGCACGAATTGATCTGAAGGCCCTGCGCAGCTACCACAACTTGTCGATGCGCATGCTGCTCGCAGGTATGCCGTTGGTAATGCTAACCGGTGTTTTGTTTGCTTACTGGTGCTTTCCCGAACTCTCCTGGTGGGAGCTTGGGTTGATTGCAGCGATTCTTGCACCCACTGATGCTGCCCTGGGGCAGGCCGTTATTCTGGATGAGAGTATTCCTGGTCGAATCAGGCAAACGCTTAATGTAGAAAGTGGCCTGAACGATGGCATGGCGCTGCCGGCGGTGTTGCTGTTTGCAACACTGGCCTCGGAAGGTGCGCACACCGAGCGCAGCTGGACCGAATTTGTCGCATTGCAGTTAGTGTTGGGTCCGCTGGTGGGCATACTCGTCGGCTGGGTGGGTGCCAAGGCAATTTCCTGGGCCGTTGCCAAAGGCAGTCTCGTTGAGTCCAGCGAAGGCATCACGGTGATTGCTCTTGCCCTGCTGGCGTACGCTGGTGCAGAGAGCGTTCACGGCAATGGGTTTATCTCTGCTTTTGTCGCCGGAGCGGTGTTTCGCCACTTTTTGCAGCATCACTGTGAGTTTTTGTTTGGCTTTATGGAAACCGAGGGTGAGTTTCTTATGCTGGCAACATTCCTCGGCGTTGGCATGATTTTGATCCCGCAATACCTGCCTTTGATCGACGGCTCGGTGATTCTTTATGCGCTACTTAGTCTTACGGTGATTCGGATGCTTCCGATTAGCATCTCGTTGCTGGGTACTGGGTTGCTGCCACCCACTCATATGTTCTTAGGCTGGTTCGGGCCAAGAGGCCTTGCGTCGGTGGTGTTCTCACTACTGGTGCTCGACGAGTTTGATATTGCGGGAATTGAGCGAATTATGGCCGTGATTGTTACGACGGTGAGTCTCAGCATCATATTGCATGGGTTAACCGCGGCGCCCCTGGCGCGCGCCTACGGCAAGATGGTGGCATCGATGCCCGAGTGTGAAGAGAAGAATGAGGTGCCACCACAGCCTTTGCGCAGTGGCCATGCGTCCAGCTAGTTGGAAACCTGGGCCAGGAAACCTGAGATCCATCTGCAATTTATCCAGCCTGGCAATCCGCGCTTCTGGGATTGCTAGAGACAATGAAATGACGGAAAAGGCGTTCCCCAAAACACTCATAACGACCAGCAGTCTGGTGCAGGAGATCAGCGCCTTGGGAGTCGTCCCGGGCGACTGCTTATTGGTGCATTGCGCGTTTTCGAAAGTGGGTCGTCCTTACGGCGGCGTGCAAGCATTGATTGATGCGCTGCAAAAATGTGTCACCCATGACGGCACGTTAGTTATGCCGACACACTCCACGCAGCTGACAGAGCCGTCGAAGTGGGAGAATCCGCCTGCGCCCGAAGAATGGTGGCCCACCATTCGCTCGGAACTGCCTGCCTATGATCCAGAACGAACCTCCACTCTCGCAATGGGTGTTTTAGCTGAGACTTTCAGGCGCTACCCAAATGTCGTACGAAGCGGGCATCCTCATGGCTCCTTCGCAGCGTGGGGGAAGGCAGCATTGCAGGTTACCGAAGGCCATCAGTTTCCGGGCATCTTCGGTGAGCACTCACCGCTCGCACGTCTGTATGAAATGAACGCAAAAGTGCTCTTGCTAGGAGTCGGTCATGGCAACAATACCTCCTTGCACCTCAGCGAGTATCGAGCCGACTTCGCAAAGCAATATCATGTCGAAGGCGCACCAATCGAAGTAGACGGAAAGCGGCGGTGGGTGGAGGGAGAAGAGTTGAAGATCGACTCGGATGACTTTGTGGAGCTAGGGAAAGCGTTTGCGGAACAATCCAACTTGCAACGTTCGGGCAAGATTGGCGAAGCAAATGCCCTGCTAATGCCTCAGCCAGCCCTCGTGGATTTCGGTGCGAAATGGCTAAGTGCTCATCGCAGCGCATGATGGTGGCATCGATGCCCGAGTGTGAAGAGAAGAATGAGGTGCCACCACAGCCTTTGCGCAGTGGCCATGCGTCCAGCTAGCTGTCCTTCAGTCTCCTTAAGACTCTCCTTAAGAGCGGGGCGGCCAGAGCAGCCAGATACCGAGCCCGGCGACCGCCAGGCCCAAACCCATTGCAGGGTTGGCCGTCAACATGGTTTGCACGGGCTGCCAGAGCAGGGCGATGCCAGCGAAGAGGGCGAGGACGCCAGCGGTAAGTTGCCAGCGAGAGCGTTTGCGTCGCTGCTCTAAAGCAGCAACGCGAGCGCCTTGCTGCAGTGACAGTTGTTTTAAGTGTTTCAGCTCGAAATCGGCGTCCACTAGCAAATCAGGTAGAGCTGGCAATTGCTGTAACAGCTCTGGCATGCGTGCTGCAAGTCGTTCGACGGTTGTCTCTGGCCCGAGCTGCGCCGCCATCCAGCGTTGCATGAACGGCCTGGCGGTTTCCCATAGATCAAGTTCGGGATACAGCTGACGACCCAGCCCTTCGATGTTGAGCAGCGTTTTTTGCAGTAGCACCAGTTGTGGTTGTACCTGCAGATCAAACTCTTGCGCGGCGGCGAAAAGTGTCACCAGGAATTGGCCAAACTCTATTTCTGCCAATGGTTTATTGAACACAGGCTCGCACACCTCGCGTACAACCGCGGTAAGTGCGGCGAGGTCGGTGTTCGCCGGCACCCAGCCAGATTCAAGCTGCAGACGCGAAACGGATGCGTAGTCGCGGTTTAAAAACGCGAGTAAGCTGCGGGCGAGATAGAGCTGATCAGAGCGGCTGAGTTCGCCCATGATGGCGCAGTCGATGGCCACCCAGCTTGGGTCGGCTGGGTTGTTGATGTCGACAAAGATGTTGCCGGGGTGCATGTCTGCGTGGAAGAAGTTGTTTTCGAACACCTGAGTGAAAAAGGTTTCAACGCCACGCTGGGCAAGAAGCTGCATATTGGTACCGGCATCGATGAGGCCAGCGACGTCGCCCATGGGGGCTGCGTAAATGCGTTCCAGAGTCAGCACTTTGGGAGTTGACAGCTCCACATGCACCTTGGGCACGTACAGCAGCGGTGATTCGGCAAAGTCGAGGCGCAGGCGAATGGTGTTAGCTGCCTCGCGGGCCAGATCCAGTTCGTTGTTGATGGTCGTTTCATAGTCTTCCACGACCTCTGGTAGCCGCAACCGACGACCTTCGGCCGACAGCCTGGTGATGATGGCTGCGATGTCTCGCAACAGCCCCACATCGTTGTCGATCACCGGGGCGATGTCGGGCCGGAGCACTTTGACGCAAACTTCTTCGCCGTTCTTTAGTGTGGCGGCGTGCACCTGGGCCACTGAGGCCGAGGCCATAGCCTCGGTGGCAAAGCTTGAGAACATTGACTCGATCGGAGCGCCGAGTTCGGCTTCGATTTCAGCCCGTGCAACGTTGCTGTCGAAGGGTGGCACCGCATCTTGCAGCAGTGCCAGTTCCTCTGCGTACTCATTTGCCAGCAGGTCGCGGCGAGTCGACAAGATCTGCCCAAATTTAACGAATACCGGACCGAGTTCTTCGATGGCCAGCCGCAATCGTTGCTCAAGCGGGAATTTTGGTTCAGGGAGTAGTGTTTCGACGAGTTGGAAGGGCGTATACAGCAGGCGTCCCCACCAGGGCAGATCGAGCAGACGCATGAGTGCGTATAAGCGAAATCGCAATACCACCCGAACGATGCGTACCGCACGGCTGATGCCGGTCATTTCCTGTCAGCCCGTTCTTTATCAGCTCGTTCATTCTCAGAAAGGTCGATCTCAGCGCGCAGCCGGTCGACTTTTAACTGTAAATCTTCCAGTCGCCGGGCAAAGGCCTCAACGTCAGCGTCCTGAGCCCAGAATTTGCCGGAGGTGTCGCTTGCGGTTTCTTTACCGCCAGCGAGCGCGTCGCTAAACGCGGTTTTAAGGGTGGCGAAGGCGAGCTCGGCTTGACCTATTATGTCCTGTACCAGCGGCGCCGCTCCAGGACCTGCAGATGCACCACCAAACCCCTGGGACAGAGTGGTCACAAAGTTGTCGAGTGGCTCGCGCCATCTGTTTTGCAGATTGGGCTTCAGTTTGCTGAAGCAGTCTTGCAAGGCCATGAGTAGACGCTCATCGCCCTCGATTTCGATACCCTCAGGCAAGTCGTGGTTGTTACCGGGTGCCAGTGCTTGCATAAAGTTAGCCAAAGACCCTCGCACTATCGCATTGGGCGCGCGGGTGTTGTGCTCCGAATCGGCCATGATCGAAATTCGTCCACCACCTGCTGCGAGGCAGTGCACACGTAATGCAAGCGGCGATGCCCTGGTGGTCTGCGCAGCCGTCGGTACAACGGACAACTCAAGCAACAACACTTGATCGTGAAGCTCCGCGATTTGCGCACGGGCCTCTGGATCAAGGCTAAGTGCGGCGGCGGCCGCGTTTTCAAGCAGAGCGGCGAGTGTGCTACTGATCGGGTTGGCACTCATAAGTTAGTCGATTGGCTTCACGCCGCGATGAATAGCAGCGGCGCCACCCACCAGATTGTCGACACTTAAGTCTTCGAACCCTGCGTCTTTAATCATCAGCTTGAGCGCGTTCTGCTTGGGGTGCACTCGAATTGACTCCACCAGATACTTGTACGATTCAGAGTCGCCAATCAAGGCTTTGCCCGCGGCTGGCCAGAGGGCTTGAAAGCTGTGGTAGGCGCCGCGCAGCAGTGGATTTTCGATGTGCGAAAACTCGAGCACCAGCAACGTGCCGCCTGGGCGTAGCACCCGACACATTTCGCGCAGTGCGCGATCTTTGTCTGTGACGTTGCGTAGACCAAAACCGATGGTCACGCAGTGAAACTGTTCATCTGCAAACGGCAGATACTCGGCGTTCGCCTGACAGGCGCGTGCGTTGGTGATGCCTGAGTCAAGTAGTCGCTCGCGGCCGACCTCAAGCATTTCTGCGTTGATGTCGGCAAGCACGACCTGACCTTCTGGACCTACAACTGGGCTTGCGAGTTTGGCAATGTCACCGGTGCCACCCGCCAAATCGAGGTGTTGGTTGCCGGTGCGCAAGCCGGACATTTCCAGCAACATGCGTTTCATTAACCGATGGGTACCAAACGACATGAGGTCGTTCATGAGGTCGTAGCGTTCGGCGACGCTCGAGAACACCCCGGCTACGCGACGGGTTTTCTCGCTGGGGCTCACCTGTTCATAGCCGAAGTCTACTTTGGTGGGGTCTTCCTTCATCAGGGTTGCCAGCTACCAACACCAGCACCGCCGGCGAGGGGAATGCTTGGCAGGCGCGATGCGTTCGCCATTTTTAGTTCTTTCATGTATTCGCCCCAGTAGCGGTCATGCTCTGTGTGTAACTCCCGCAGATAGTTCCAGGCGTACAGGCCGGTGTCGTGGCCGTCATCGAAGGTCAGCCGAATGGCGTAGTTGCCGATGGCCTCTATGTTGGCAATGGCTACGTGTTTTTTACCGCTCACAAGCTTGCGCTCTTCCGGGCCATGCCCGCGTACTTCAGCCGATGGGGAATATACGCGCAGGTACTCGGCCGACAACGCGAACTCTATGTCAACGAAGGTAACGACCAGCTCGCGCGCCTTCTTTCGATAAGTGATGTTTGTGGGTGCAGACACCTGGGTACGCTCTACAGAATAAACCGCGACAGGTCCTGATCTTGCGCCAGCTCGCCCAGCTTGTCCTGCACAAATTTCGCGTCAACGCTGACCGTATTTGTTGAGCCATCACCGGCTTCGAAGGACAGGTCATCAAGCAGTCGTTCAAGCACGGTGTGCAATCGCCGGGCGCCGATGTTTTCGGTGTTCTCGTTGACGTGCCAGGCGATTTCGGCGATGCGCTCGAGACCGTCATCAGTGAAGCTCAGAGTCACGTCTTCTGTGCCGAGGAGAGCGGTGTATTGCTCGGTGAGCGAGGCGTCAGGCTCGGACAGGATGCGCTTGAACTCGGTTGCTGTGAGCGCGTCCAGCTCAACCCGGATAGGCAGCCGACCCTGCAGTTCAGGTATGAGGTCGGAGGGGCGCGACAGATGGAACGCGCCCGAGGCAATAAACAGGATGTGATCCGTTTTTATCATACCGTACTTGGTAGAGACGGTGCAGCCTTCGATTAACGGCAACAGGTCGCGCTGCACGCCTTCGCGGGAAACGTCGGTGCCTGAAGTTTCGCCACGCTTGGCAACCTTGTCGATCTCGTCGATGAACACGATGCCGGACTGTTCCACGGCACTAACAGCTTCTGCTTTCAGGTCGTCTTCGTTAACGAGCTTGGCGGCTTCTTCTTCGCGAACGCGTTTTAATGCATCTTTCACTTTCATGCGGGCACTTTTGCTCGCGCCCTTGTTCATACCACTGAACATGCCCTGCAGTTGGCTCTGCAATTCTTCCATACCGGGCATGCCAACGATCTCGACACCAAGCTGGGCCGGTGCAACATCGATATCGATTTCTTTGTCGTCGAGTTCGCCCTCGCGCAGTTTTTTTCGAAACACCTGGCGGGTACTGCTTTCGGTGCTGTCTTCGTCGTTTCTGCCCGCGGCAAAGCCGGCGCTGCTCGCTTCGGGTAACAAAACATCGAGAATACGGTCTTCGGCCGCGTCGTCGGCCATGTGGGCCACTTTTTCGAGTTGCTGTTCGCGCAGCATTTTCACTGCCGCGTCTGCGAGGTCGCGCACGATAGACTCAACATCACGGCCGACGTAGCCCACTTCAGTAAACTTGGTTGCTTCTACCTTGCTAAAGGGTGCGTTAGCCAGTTTTGCGAGCCGGCGAGCAACTTCGGTTTTACCCACGCCGGTGGGGCCAATCATCAGTATGTTCTTGGGTGTAATTTCTTCGCGCATCGATTCATCAAGCTGCATGCGCCGCCAACGATTACGCAGTGCGATGGCGACAGAACGTTTGGCGCTGTCCTGGCCAATGATGTGCTTGTCGAGTTCGTGGACAATTTCGCGAGGGGTCATCATGTCTGTGGAATCTCCAGCACTTCAATCGTGAGGTTGTTGTTGGTGTAAATGCAGATATCGGCGGCAATGTTGAGTGCCCGATCGACGATAGTTTCTGGATCCATGTCGGTGTTTTGTTTCAGCGCTCGACCAGCGGCTTCGGCGTATGGACCACCAGAACCGATGGCCACCAGACCTTCTTCGGGTTCGATAACGTCACCGGTGCCAGAGATCATGAGGGTGTTGTCAACGTCAGCGACGATCAACAGCGCTTCAAGCTGCCGCAGCGCGCGATCGCCGCGCCAGTCCTTGGCGAGCTCAACCGCGGCGCGCACCAGATTGCCCTGGTACTTTTCGAGCTGCCCTTCGAAGCGCTCAAACAGTGTAAAGGCGTCAGCCGTGCTGCCGGCAAAACCGGCGAGGATGGTGTCGTTGTATAGACGCCGTATTTTGCGCGCGTTGCTCTTGGCAACGGTGTTGCCCATCGATACTTGGCCATCGCCGCCGACCACTACCCGTGTCGGGCTGCGGACGCTAAGAATGGTGGTAGCGTGAAACTCGATTTTCAAAACTGACCTCGGCTTAGTGGATTGCTGTGCTTAAGGCGTTGGCAGGTAAAGCAGTAAACATGGGGGCGGCAGCGCAAAATTCAAGCCGTGGCGCCGCGATTTTTGTGGACTCATGCGCTGGCTCAGGTTGCCGGCCGTTCCATCCAGATGGACCTGATGTTGTTGGCCTTCAGGCGGGCGACGGCCTGTTGAGCCAGGCTGCGCTGATCATAGGGGCCAACGATAACCCGATACCAGATATTGTTGTCGATGCGGGCTTCGACGATGCTGGCGGGCAGATTGAGCAGGAGGAGTGTTCCCATCCGGCTTTCGGCTTCTGCCTTGCTCTGGAACGAACCTGACTGCAGCAGATAGTTGAGTGCTGTGGGCATGTAACTGGGCGTGGCTTTTTGCGCCGCCAAAATTTCGCTCTCGTATGCCGACAGGTCCGGGTCTACCTCGTCTTCGCCGAGCAGGTCGCGAAACACGAACTCAACGTCGGGCGGGTCGAGCTGGCTGCTGGCGTCAGCCCCTTCTGTCTGATTTAGCATCTCTTGGGCGGCCCCGTTAGTAGTGCTATCGGGCCGAGTGGTGCCAGCGGCAGGGTTATCGGAGCGGGCGGTTTGGCTTAGTTGGGCGCTCAACATGCCGGGGCCGTACGCGCCAACCAGAAACAGACCCACACCAGTGAAGATTCCCAGCACAAAGCTGCCCAGGCTAAAGCGGCGGGGCGGTGGTTTTTTTGCGCGGGAGCGGGAGCGCTTGGCGAAGTCCTGTGCCATGGCGGCGAATAATAGGCATGCCGCCCACGATTTTATAGTGCGGGTCTATACAGTGCGGGTCTAATAGGTGTCGTAGGGGTCAACGTCGAGAGACCAGCTGAGTTTGCCGTGGCGCGATGGCGGGGCGCTGGCAACAATCTGCTGCAGGGCGTTGTGCAGAACACGACGATTACCTGCTGTGAGCATGGTCTGGGCCCTGAACCGGCCAGCGACCCGCCCCATTGGTGCGGGAACTGGCCCCAGTATCTGTAGGTCCTGGCTGCTGGTGAAGTCTGCCGGGAGTGTACTCACCATAGTTCGCAGCAAGGCTTCGGGTTCGGTTGGGCTCAGGCCGTCGGCACGCAGCATGGCAATGGGTCTAAATGGCGGCATGCCGCCAGATTTGCGATGGTCAAGCTCGGTGTCAGCAAACGCGCTAAACCCGCCGGTTATCAGGGCGGTAAGCACCGGGTTGGTGGGATGCAGGCTTTGAATCACCACCTCGCCACTGCGTTCGGCTCGACCAGCGCGTCCGGCAACCTGCATGATAAGCGCAGCCGTGCGTTCTGGTGCGCGGTAGTCAGCGGCCAGAAAACCGGAATCGGCATCCAGTATGGCGACCAGAGTGACGGCGGGAAAATGATGGCCTTTAGCCAGCATTTGGGTACCTACCAGCAGCGCGGGTTGGCCTTTGTTAATTTCGTCGAGTTGGGCTTCGAGCCGTTTTGCCGTGCGGGTGGTGTCGCGATCAACCCGAATGAGCCTGGTGGCTGGAAAAAGTGCTGCCAGGGCGGCTTCGGTGCGCTGGGTGCCCGCACCTATGGGTATGAGCGAGGCACTACCACAGCTGCCACAGGTGGCGGGCACCTGCGAGCGCAAACCGCAGTGATGACACCGCAACACCCGTGGATTGTTATGCAGAGTAAAGCGGGCTTCACACTGGGGGCAGCAGGCTTGCCACTGACAGGATGCGCACAGATAGGTAGGCGCGTAGCCGCGTCGGTTTAGAAACACCAGCGCCTGGTTACCCGCCTTGATGTGTTTATCAATCAGCCTAACAAGTTCTGGTGACAGACCTTCGTTCAGGCGCACACCGCGAATATCGATCAGGCGCATTTTGGGTAGGTGCGCACCACCAGGTCGGGTTAACAGCAGGCTTTGGGTATAACGCGCGGTTTTAGCGTTATGCAGGGACTCGAGTGCGGGCGTGGCGCTGCCAAGTAACAACGGAATGTCGAGGTCGCGCGCGCGCTTAACGGCCAGGTCACGGGCGGAGTAACGCAGCCCATCGCCCTGCTTAAACGACGGGTCGTGTTCCTCGTCGACAATAATTAGACCAAGGTTTTTAAACGGCGTAAGAATGGCCGAACGGGTGCCGATCAAGAGAGGTTCCAGGCCGTCTCGACACCGCAACCAGATGCGCATGCGTTCGGTGTCGTTGATTTGGCTGTGCAGGGCAACGGCCGCACCGAAGCGGTTGCGAAACCGGGCCACGGTTTGTGGGGTGAGGGCAATTTCCGGAATAAGCACTAACACCTGACGACCACTGTGCAAGATTTCGGTGATGGCCTGTAAATAGACTTCTGTTTTGCCGCTACCGGTAACGCCGTACAACAGATGCGTGGCGTAGCGGTGCTGATCCGCAAGCAGTGCAGCGAGCGCGGCGCTCTGTTCGGTGGTGAGTTCGAGTCCCTTTGGGTCGGCTGTGATCTGGGTGGCTCCAGGTATTTGCTCGATACACTCGAGAAGCGCTTTGTCGCGCAACGCGCTTATAAGCGCACGGGCGAAGCCGGCGGTTTTTAACTGTTGTGTTGTTTGGGCTTTCGTTGCTGCGGCGATGAAGTTGTAGAGCTCAAGCTGCCTGGCGGCGCGGCCAATGCGGCTGGTTGCGTCGCTCACACTTATGTTTGGCGCGCATTGCCACGCTTCTTCGCTTTGCACGGTCATGGGTTTGCCACGGCGCGCAAGTGCCGGCAGCAAGCTGGCGCACACTTCGCCGATGGGGTGATGGTAATAATTGGCGAGCCAGTGGGCGACATCGATGAGTTGCGTCGGCAGCGCGGGTTCGGTGTCGAGTAGCTCGAGCAGCGGTTTGGTTCTGGAGGTATCAGCCGGATGTTCGTTGCCGAGTACGACGCCGATAATCTGACTATTACCGAACGGGGCGACCACCCTGGCACCGATTTCTGGGACCGGCATGCCATGGGGTACCTGATAATCGAACAGGCTGCGTAAGGGGCGGGCAACGGCCACCTGCACGAAGTGCAGCGGACTGCCGGCAGCTGCGGGCGAAAACAGGTCTTGCGTGTCAGATTGGGAGCTCACACGCGCATGTTGGTGGAGTGCGGGCGCTGCGTACAGAGGCAGTTGCCGTTTGACAGGGGTCGATCCCAACCCGATGATCGCTGGATGATAGATCTCACTGGAAAAGTATTCATAGTTACTGGCGGCAACGGTGGTATTGGGCTTGGCATGGCCGAAGGCATTGCGATGTCGGGGGGTAGCGTTGCCATCTGGGGGCGCAATACGGCCAAGAATGCCGAGGCGCTCGAGCGGTTGTCTGCAATCACGCAGGAGCATGGCGGCAAGGCCGCCGCCTATGTCTGCGATGTCGGTGACGAGCAGGCCATTATCGACACCATGGATCAGACGGTGAGCGATATGGGGCGCATGGATGGCTTGTTTGCCAATGCGGGCCGTGGCGGCACGGGCACGCCCTTTGTGGATTTGAGCCTGGCTGAATGGCGCGCGGTGATGGACATTAATCTCGATGGTGTGTTCTTAACCCTGCGCGAGGCCGCGAAGCGGCTGATCAGTCAGGGCGAGGGCGGCAGTCTGGTAGCGGTGTCTTCGACCTCTGCCATTCATGGTGCCGCGGGCAACGAAGCTTATGGCACGGCCAAGACGGCACTTAATGGTCTGGTTCGGGCGCTGTCGGTTGGCCTGGCCCGACACCAAATCCGGGTCAACTCGCTCTTGCCTGGTTGGACAATCACGGAGCTGGCAAGCGGGGGCTATGAGAGTGATGTATTTCGCAACGCCACGATCAAACGCACCCCCGTGCGCCGCTGGGCCGACCCTGCCGAGTTCAGGGAAGTAGGCGCCTTTCTTGCTGACCCCGGCCAGACGTATCACACGGGACAGGAGGTCTGCGTGGACGGCGGCTATACCGTCTTTTAAATGAGAACCAGGCGTCTTGCGGGCGCTTACGCTGTTGCTGCAGGGGTCTACTCTGATAGAATCGCCGCCCGGAAAAAATAGCGCCGACACCAGGCAGGTCATCATGAAAGCCGAGATTCATCCCAATTACGAGCCCATCAAGGCAACCTGCAGCTGCGGCAACGTCATTGAAACCAGCTCCACCACCTGCGAAGACCTGCACCTCGACGTCTGTTCGTCATGCCACCCGTTTTACACCGGCAAGCAGAAAATTCTCGACTCTGGTGGCCGAATCGATCGGTTCCGCAAGCGTTTTGGTGCCCGTGGCGCCTCGGTTAGCAACGAGAAAGCCGCCGCTGCGCAAGAGGATGCGGCCGCTCCTGACGCCTCCTAGGCGCCTATTGGACGCCTGGGAGGGCGCCTTTAAGGGGCCCCAACAGGGCGACCTAACACCCGTATAACCGTCTCCTGCCCGACCAAACCGGTGCCAACCGGCGCCAAACCAACGATTGCTGTTTTTGCTGCCTGCTTTTTATGTCTGCGGGGCACTTTTTGCCCCAATCTCCGTCTAACTAGTACGCTTTTATTCAGCTGGTGTTCGTTTAGGCTGGGTTAGTGTCTAGTTAGTGTTAAATAGTGGGCCCAGATTGGCAGGAGGTTGCCAGTGAGAAATTGGTTGCGACGGGTAACTCAGCCTTTGTTAGCGCGTTCGGTGGCGCAGATTC
>CAZSYU010000021.1:22899-55168 GCA_964611345.1 uncultured Pseudomonadales bacterium | reverse complement strand
TCGGCAGCATGCACGAAAAGAGTTTGCCCGCCTGGAACACGACAGATACTTCGTGGCGCTTCAAACGATCCCCAAAAATTATGCGTTTCGAGTGAATGGATGGTTCTTATGACGACACCGCCACGGCCCCTGAGCTTTATTGCTAAGCTATAGCTGGATGTAGATGGGGGACCGAAAAATGGAAAGGCTTATCAAAGTCTTCTTTTCACCAATGATTTTTGCCGTCGGCTTGCTGTGGCCATTGGGAACGCAGATCTTAATCGCCAGTGGGCTCATGACGCCGGGGTGGCCTACCTGGGCAGTTAGCGCAGCAGTAGTGTTGCCGTTTGCGCTCATGGCACAAATCAGGGGGAGCTGGCTATGGGTGAAGTAGCACTTACCGACAACCTTGAAGAACTTGGCGACGTCGAATGCGATTTGCTGGAACGCGAGATCGCTAAAAAGTATATGCAGATAGTGCCCTGGGGCGTGGTGGCATGGGGACTAGGAAACTGTCTGCTGTTTATCTCGCTGTTCCCTCTGGTGTTGCTCGACGTTATGCCGCTGTGGTTGGCCTTTCCGCTGGCAACGCTGTGTTGCTTATTGGCTTATCTACCGTCTCATGAAGCACAGCACAATATTATTGCGAGTAAGGGCACCCCACTGCGTTGGCTGAATGAGCTGGTTGGACACGTCTCGGTCATTCCCCTGGTGACTCCCTATCGAGTGTTACGCGCAACCCACATGCAACATCACGCACACTGCAACGACCCTGAGCTGGATCCAGACTATGACGTCCACGCGCAATCAAACGCGGATTTCTTTTTTAAACATCTAAAAAATATTCAGCCTGGTGGTGAACGCAACAGCGCTTACGAACGTTGTCTCGAGCACATTGGACAATCTCACTTAATCGTCGACGCTGTCATTTTTGAGGGTCTGTATTTGCTGGTGATGTTCACCATGGCCTGGACAGGCCATGCCATCGAAGCCGCCCTGCTATGGTGGCTACCCAAAATGATCGCCGAGGTGCACCTGCTGTACTACCTTTCCTGGGCTCCACATTTTCCCGGTCACGGACAAGGGCGTTATAAGGATACGCGTGCATTTAAGAGCAAACTGGGCAATGTGTTTTCAGCCGGCATGCAATATCACATTGTGCACCACCTCTACCCACGTATCCCGCTAAGCCTGACACCGGCGGCCTATCGCGAACTGAAGCCACTACTGCAGAAACGCGGTTGTGAGCTGGGATCAATCTAATGCCGCATCCACTGGATCCTCTAAGCGCCGCCGAAATCACCGAAGCGGTTGCGCAGTTTCGCAGCCAGCATAGCGGCGAACACGCCTTCTTCTCCTCCGCCGGTTTGCTAGAGCCAACCAAGGCAAGTGTCAAAGCCGGCGAAGCTGTACCGCGTATGGTGCGCCTGTTAGGGGTGGATGAAACTCCAGATGGCGGCTTTGTGGCTGACATAAACCTTGACTCCGGCGCTGCCGAAATCAGTCGCTTAAGCGGAAACGCGCAGGCGGCCTATGGTTTTGCAGATATTGGCATCGCCATGCAGCTCACCAAGCTCAACACGGACTGGTTGGCCGCGGTGGCCAAGCGTGGTGTAGCGATCGATACCGAGGAAGCACTGGAGTTGATTCAGATCGACCCCTGGCCTGCCGGCGGCTACGCCCACCCAGATATCCCCAAAGGTCATCGGGCAATGCGCTGCATCGCCTTTGTGCGCGAGGACGCAACTGACAACGGCTACGCAAAACCCATTCAGGGTCTTATCGCCCATGTGGATCTAACCGCGCGCAAAGTTGTTGCCATTGAAGATCACGGTGTTGTTCCGGTGCCCAGGGCAAGCGGCAGATTCGACAGTCCAAACCAAACTGCAACGCGCACCGACCTGAAAGACCTTGAGATCACGCAGCCCGACGGACCCAGTTTCACTGCAGACGGTTACAAGGTGAAGTGGCAAGGCTATGAGTTTCGAGTGAGCATTCATCCGGTAAACGGCCTGGTATTGCACCAGTTGTCACTCAATGAACGACCCTTGCTCTATCGGGCCGCGCTGAGTGAAATGGTGGTGCCCTATGGCGACAGTGACCCCATGCACAGCTGGAAACACGTGCTGGACGCCAGCGAATACAACATGGGACAACTTATTAACTCGCTAAAGCTCGGTTGCGACTGCCTCGGCGAGATTCACTATTTTGATCTTAATCTGATCACCCACGAGGGCACGATTAATCACGTTGAAAATGCGATCTGCATGCACGAGGAAGACTATGGCATTCAGTGGAAGCACTACGACGGTGCTTCAAAAACAAGCGAGGTCCGCCGCTCGCGCCGGCTCGTGATCTCGTCAATTTTTACCATCGGCAATTACGACTATGGGTTCTACTGGTATCTGTACCTCGATGGCACCGTAGAAATGGAAGTTAAGCTCACGGGTATTGTTGGGGTAAGTGCGATCACCGATGGCAATGTTAATGCAACCCAATCGCCACTGATCTCAACCGAACTCTCATCGCCTGTGCACCAGCATGTGTTCTGTTTTCGGCTCGACTGGGAACTCGATGGCGGTACCAACTCGCTGTACGAGACGCAGATTGATGTACTGCCGATAGACGACAACAATCCAGACGGCACACAGTTTCACGCAAACTCACGGCAATTGACGGATGAGGCCAGTGCCCAGCGCAACATTGCACCCGAGGTTTCGCGAACCTGGAAGGTGACCAACCCACATTCCACGAACGGACTTGGACAACCGGTTGCGTACAAACTGCTACCCCAGGCGTCCCCCACGCTTTTCGCGCACCCAGATTCAACGGTGGTAAAGCGCGCGGCCTTTGGTAAACACCATCTGTGGGCAACCCCCTACAATGATGGCGAACTGCACGCCGCCGGGCCCTACACCGTTATGCACGAAGGTCAACAGGGGTTACCCGAACTCACCGCAAACAACCGCGACATCAGTGACTGTGATCTGGTGATGTGGCATACGGTGGCGGTCACCCATGTACCGCGGCCGGAGGACTGGCCCGTCATGCCGGTGGAGTACTGTGGTTTTCAGCTAATCCCTGTTGGCTTTTTCGACAGGAACCCTACGCTCGACTTGCCGTCTTCCTGTCCTTGAAATATTCGATTGGCTTCACGTCCTCGGGGGAATAGGCCTTGTGAGTACTCGCAGATTGTTCAGAAGCTGCTGGCACGGGGTTTGTGGTTGACCCAGAAAATTTATCGACTACCGCACGAACTACCAAAGCGATTGCAAACAACGCAAGCAGCGTAACGCTCACCCCAAGAGAAGCAACAAAGGAACCAATAAAACTCATAATACCAACGCCAATCCCGCTAATTATCAGGCCAAAATACAGCGCACCGCGGCCATCGGCATCGTATACGTCGTCGTAGCCAGTATCTTCCCGCACCCTTAGGTTAACGCTCTGACCTGTTGCATAACTCAAGGTTGCTGTACCGCCTTCACTGCTCAACATTTGGCGCACTTTGCCGTCAGAGGCGGTGTATTCGAACACCGGCACGAGTGTCTTCTTGATCTTTTCGATGGTCTTGCCATCGCGCTCTTTCTTTTTAACTCGGGTTCGCTCTATTGCACCAATCACCTTGCCTGTAGTTTGATAACCAAGCGTTCTGGAGAGCACAAAGAGACCGAGCACAAGGAGGCCGACGACAAATAGCACCAAACCCAGTAAAAACGGCAGCGCAGAAATTTCCAATACAATGGAAGAGTAGAGAAATTCGAAAAATGCAGAAATCCGACCCATGACCGAGCAACTAATAAGCCATGCATGAGTGTATTCTAATTTCCGGGCGCAACCTACCTATTCCTGATCAGGGCAACTAACGCATGACCATTCCGCGGTTTTCTGCAGACGCACCACACGCCGACATCTATAGCGCTATAGAGGAAGCCGGTTGTGCCTTGGTAACCGGAGTGACAGATGATGAGCTGCGCGCTTCAATCCGCAGCGAGCTTGCACCACACATGGACTCCGTTCGTGTGAACGACGACGATCCGGAAGAGTTTTACCCTGGCCTTACGCGTCGCGTCTCGGCCCTGGTTGCACGCTCACCGACCATCACCGATCAACTGCTTGCGCACCCCATCAGTAAAAGCGTGTGCGAGAGGCACCTCACACCCAACAGTGAACATGGCTATCAGGTGCATGTGACCGCTGCGCTGGAAGTGGGGCCCGGCGCACGCGAGCAGATCCTGCACACAGAAGAAGGTTCTTTCACATTTTTCCCCAAGCCGCGCCCCAATATAATTATCGCCAGCATGTGGGCGATCTCTGACTTTCGAGCCGACAACGGCGCAACACTCATCGTGCCAGGCAGTCACAAGTGGCCGGGCGATAGAACAGCCGAGCCTCACGAAATTGTGAGTGCGGAAATGCCAGCGGGCTCTGTGTTGTTCTGGTCCGGCGGGCTATTGCATGGTGCAGGCGCGAACGTCTCTCAAGATTGGCGCTACGGCGTAATTCTCACCTATTCACTGGGTTGGGTGCGACAGGAAGAGAATCAATATCTGAACGTTCCCAAGGCGCGGCTCGCTGAACTTAGCCCAGAAATGCGCCAACTAATTGGCTTTGAGATGTACGACGCTTTGGGCTTCTACGACCCATCTGTTCGATAGCCAACGGGCAATGCCGCCCTTCCAATGCCTGTTACAACTTTTTCTGAGCAGTTAACCCCTTTTTGGCCTACGCTTCGTTATATATAGAAACCTTGTATAGAAACCCTGATACCACGGAGCAGCCCATGCCAGGACTTTCGCAAGCCATCAAAGCAACTTCGGCTATTGCCGCCGGCACCCTTTTACTCGCGGCGGTTTGTAGCGCCGAGGCGCGCACCACGCCAGATCAACAAACCGCCGTCGCCGTCACTATCTACAACCAAAACCTGGCTCTGGTGAAAGATCGCCGCGATATCAGTTTGCAAAAAGGCGAGCAGGTTCTGGCGTTTCGCGGTGTGAGTGCACAGATGCGGCCGGAAACCGCTTTGCTACGCAACACTGACCAAAGCGACGCCTTACAGGTGCTCGAACAGAATTTCGATTTTGATCTACTCACCCCACAAAAACTGCTGGAAAAGTATCTGGGGCGTGAAGTCCGCATAGCCAGAATCAACCCGGCGACTGGCAGAGAGAGTGTGCAAAACGCTACCGTGTTGAGTGTTCAAAGCGGTACGGTCGTACGCATCGGCGATCGCATCGAGACCAACCCTCCGGGTAGATTCATCTTCGATGAACTGCCCGCCAACCTTCGCGACCAACCTACTCTTTCGGTAGAGCTCGATAGCGATGCCCGCGGCAAACAGTCACTGGAGCTAAGTTACTTAACGGGGGGATTATCGTGGAAAGCGGATTACGTGGCTGAGATTTCGCAGGATGACAGCAGCCTGGACATCAACGGTTGGGTGACGCTGGATAATCAAAGCGGCACTGCTTACAACAATGCGGCACTGCAACTGGTGGCCGGCGATGTTAATCAAGTGGCGCCCGCACTGGAAATGAGAAAGAACAATGGGAGGGTTGCAGCTCTTTTAGATGCAGCTCCAGCAATGGCGGAAGAGACACTGTTTGAATATCACCTCTACAGCCTGGCTCGCCCCACGACCATTCAGGATAAGCAGAAAAAGCAGGTTTCACTGTTGTCTGGCAGTGGCATTAAAACCACAAAGGAACTGGTGCTGCAGGGCCAAAACAACTATTACGCAAGGCGGCAAAACCAACTCGGTCAGAAATTAAAATTCGGCGTTTATCTGCAGTTTGATAACGAAGAGAAGAACAGCCTGGGTGTGCCTTTGCCAAAGGGTGTAGTGCGGGTGTACAAGCGCGATAGCAATGGCAATGCGCAGTTTGTTGGAGAGGATCGTATCGATCACACCCCAAACAAAGAGAGCGTACGTTTGAAGCTCGGTAACTCTTTCGATGTTACTGCGAACAAAAAGCAAACCGACTTTAAGGCCCAGGACAAAACTTCGAGTAACAGAACTTTCGATTCAAGCTTCGAGATTGAAGTTAAGAACGCAAAAAAGGAAGTTGTCGAAGTAATTATACGGGAGCCTATTCCCGGCGATTGGCAAATGTTGAGTGAGAGTGGGCCACACACCAAGGTGTCTTCAGGGATGGCTGAGTGGCGACTGCAGGTACCGGCTCTGGGAAGCAAAACACTCAGCTTCACAACGCGGGTTAAGTTCTAGGCAGGGAGTGAGCTGTGGTTTAACAAGTGGTCGGTCGGTTGCGGCCCTCACTTGCTGCGCAACCGTTGACGACCTTGTTACACTCTTACATTAACTTTTTGTAAACCAGGGTTACACGATTTAGATCGCCTCAATAAAATGTTGAGTAATAATTATATGCCCTAGGGGTGGGACATTGGACATTCAGCATTTTCACGAGCCGGTCACCGGCTCTCTCACTTATGTGGTGCATGATAGCAACGTTGGTGTAGTGATTGATCCGATCCGCGACTTCGAACCAGCAACAGGCGCGGTTAACTGGCACTCCGCCGCAACGGTCGCCGAGTACATTGACAAGCTGGGTCTTTCGATTGCCTATGTTATAGATACTCATGCCCACGCTGACCATCTAAGCGGCTTGCCTTTTTTCCGGCAACGTTACGGCGCCCAGACAGTCACCAGCGCAGCCATCAACGACATTCAGCCACTGTTTGCCGACCCATATGACGATGACGTAACTAAATCCTTCGGCACCTTCGACGTGCTGATCAGAGGCGGGGACGTTTTAACAGCGGGGAGTTTATGCGTTGAAGCCATCGCAACCCCCGGCCACACCACCAATCATTTGTGCCTGAAAGTCGCTGACGCTCTGTTTGTTGGCGACACCCTGTGCATGCCGGATTGCGGCACCGCTCGTTGCGATTCCCCCGGTGGGTCTGCAGCGGTGATGTACGACTCCGTCCAGCAAATCTACAGCTATCCTGATGAGACCCGTCTTTTCGTTGGGCACGACTACCCGCCAACCGGCCGAACGCCGCGCTGGGAGACCAGCGTTGCTGAACAAAAGAAGTGCAACATTCATCTGTGCGCAGACACCACCGCTGAGGAATTTATCTTCCTACGCGAAGCCATGGACAGGCAGCTCGATATGCCACGCCTGTACTGGCAAGCACTGCAGGTGAATGTTCAGGCTGGTGAGTTACCCAGCCCGGGGCCGAATGGCGTTGTGTACCTGAAAGTTCCGCTGCGAAATACACACTGCCAAACCCAGGGCGCTGCCTAGCCGAGTTGGGTATCGTCTTCTTCTGCTTGCACTGCGCTACGTTCATTTAGCATTCTTCCACTGCGATGCGGCTTCATCTTCGAACAGCTGCGTTGGGTTCGTGTTGCCCAGGCGCGCGCCCAGAAACTGATGGAAGTCGACAACAACCCGCTCCATGTCCACTAGTTTCCCTCCTTGCATCGATGGTGACATCATGCCTTTCTGGACGCGCTCGCAAATCTCTTTGTCTTCGAGGAAAAAGGCCTTCGTGAATTCCATCATCTGCACACTGTCATCCATGGCACCCGCCGTGAAAGTCGAGCCAGAACGTATCTGCGTGTATTGGCTGTCTACGGGGTGCGCTGACAGCCAACCAAAACTGCCGTAGGACAGAATGCCAACGAACGACGGCGGCAGCGAGACCAGTACGTAGTGGTCATAGAGCTCATTGTAAATGCGACCCAACACCTTCTCTAAGAACCCCTTTTTTCTTTGCGTTTTTCCACCTGTCAGCGTCCACTCCGACGAACCCGCGATGTAGTAGGCGTCACGAGTGGGTGAAAACGTTTCTAGAGTAGACTGATGCACTTTGAACAGATGGTAGCTTTCCATCGCATTCTCCATCGCGAGCTTCCAGTTAGTGCACCACAACTCAACCTCGCCCTGGCTTACCTGATCAAACGTCGCGGGTTTAAACAAGCGCAGGTACTGATCTATTCCGGCAAATCGCTCAGCCAGTGGCCTTGCGTTAGGATCAAGATTCACAAACACCAGCCCGTTCCAGGTTGCAACAGAGAAGCTGGGCAGTTGGTGTTCTGCAACATCGACGGCTACTACCTTGTTGTAGGGGATGGCTTCGAGTGCGCCTTGTTTACTGTACGCCCAGGCGTGATAGGGACAGGTGATGTATTTCTCTACCTTGCCGAAACCCTCGTCGAGCAGGGTTGTGCCTCGATGGCGACAAATATTGGACAGGGCTCGCAGCTCGCGATTGTCGTCACGCAGGACAATGATCGGTTCGTTCGCGAGTGTGATCGCAAAGTAGTCGCCTACCTCCTGCAACTCTCCCGCCATACAAACGAATACCCACTCTTTCGAGAATATGGTTTGCGTCTCGGCGGCAAGTACAGCCGGGTCGGTGTAGGCGGAAAACGGCAGCGACTTCGCTGACTCTAATGGGTGCATGGCCGTTTGCTGGATTTTTTCCAGTTCACTCACAACTAGACTCCCGATGTTCTGCTGGAGCCTTACTAAACCCTATTAGTCGGCCGTTTTATAGACTCTTTTCTGGGCCGGGGTAAGAAATTGTGGCTTACTCTTTAAAGATGCAAAACCCACCAACCTCTTAGAGCGTAGAAATGCGATTACCCATACCTCCTTTTACTCGTGAATCCGCCGCCGAAAAGGTGCGCCTGGCTGAAGATGGTTGGAACGGCGGTGACCCAGAGAAAGTGGCACTCGCCTATTCAGAGGACAGCCGCTGGCGCAATCGTGATCAGTTCCTGCGGGGGCGCGACGAAATCCGGGCCTTCCTCACTGACAAATGGTCGACCGAGCTAGAGTATCGCCTGATCAAGGAACTCTTCGCGTTTACTGGCAACCGCATCAGCGTGCGCTATGCGTATGAGTATAGGAACGGCAACAACGAGTGGTTTCGCGCTTATGGCAATGAAAACTGGGTGTTTGATGACGCGGGCCTGATGACCGAACGGCACGCGTCAATCAACGACGTACCGATATCTGTTGATGAGCGATTGTTTCATTGGCCACAAGGTCGACGGCCCGACGATCACCCAAGTCTAAGCGATCTGGGCCTGTAACCACTAACGAGCCGAGCCTTACTCAACCGTAACGGACTTCGCCAGGTTCCTGGGCTGATCCACGTCTGTACCTTTCAACACCGCCACGTGATAGCTCAACAGCTGCAAAGGTACAACGTAAACAATCGGCGCCACAATGTCGGGCACCTTTGGAATGTCGATCACCGTGACACCTTCTTCTTCCGGGAAGTTGGCCTTGCGATCGGCAAACACAAACAGCTCGCCACCGCGGGCTTTTACTTCCTGCAGGTTCGACTGCAACTTTTCCAGCAGATCGTTATTGGGTGCCACCGCAATCACCGGCATGTCGTCATCCACCAGCGCCAGGGGCCCGTGCTTCAACTCACCCGCCGGATAACCTTCCGCGTGAATGTAGGAAATTTCTTTCAGCTTTAACGCACCTTCCATCGCAACCGGGAACATGGGTCCGCGGCCGAGGAACAGGGCGTGATGCTTATCGGCAAAACGCTCAGAGAGCTCTTTAATCTCACCGTCGAGCGCAAGCACGCTGTCGATATAGTCATCCAGCGAATGCAGCGCCTTCACAACTTCTGCTTCTTTTTCCGCGCTCATGCCGTTACGCCGGCCAAGCAACAAGGTGAGCAGCAACAGGTCGGTGAGCTGAGCGGTAAACGCCTTGGTTGACGCTACGCCAACTTCGGTGCCCGCCTTGATCATTAGGGCAAGATCTGACTCCCGCACCAGCGATGAGGTGGGGACGTTACAGATCGTTAGCGTCGCGTGATAGCCAACGTCTTTGGCAATTCGCAGTGCCGCAAGCGTGTCCGCAGTTTCACCAGACTGTGAAATCGTGACAAACAGGTTGCCTTCGGTAACCGCCACCTTGCGATAGCGGAATTCACTGGCGATCTCGACCGAACAAGGCACGCCAACCAGCTCTTCTACCCAGTAACTGGATACAAGTGCTGAGTAATAGCTGGTGCCGCAAGCCACAATGGTGACCGCCTTTGTATCATCAAAGATCTTACCGGCGTTTACACCAAAGGCTTCTTCCAACACACGGGCTTCACCGATACGGCCTTCCAGCGTGTCGCGCATAACGCGTGGCTGCTGGTGAATCTCTTTTAGCATGTGGTGGCGGTAGTTACCCTTGTCGGTATCTTCCGCACCCATCTCAATGCGTGTTACGTCACGGTTAACCTCATTGTCTTGCGCGTCCCACATGCGCACAGAGTCTGTGGTGATTTCTACCACGTCGCCCTCTTCAAGGAAGATGAAGCGATCGGTCACTGCCCGGAGGGCCAACACGTCAGAAGACAGGAAGTTTTCGCCAATGCCCTTGCCCACAACCAGCGGGCTACCTTCACGTGCCGCAATGATGCGATTGGGCTCATCCTTTGCGATCACACAAATTGCATAAGCACCTTCCAGCCGCTTAATGCTGGTCTTTACTGCCGCCAGCAGATCCAGACCTTGCTTAAGATGGGCGTGAATAAGATGCACAATCACTTCGGAATCGGTTTGCGAGCTAAAGGTGTAACCACAGCCCTTAAGTTCCTCGCGCAGCTCTTCGTAATTTTCGATAATGCCGTTATGCACCAGACACAGGTCATCACCAGACATGTGCGGGTGAGCGTTGGCTTCCGAAGGTTCGCCGTGTGTTGCCCAGCGAGTATGGGCAATACCCACGTGCCCGTGAAAAGGGTCCGCGTTATAGCGATTAACCAGCTCAACAACCTTGCCCAGGCTGCGGTGCCGGTTAACAGTACCGTCACCGGCATCCAACACTGCAAGTCCTGCGGAGTCGTAACCCCGATACTCAAGCCGTTGCAGCCCTTCCAGCAAAATTTCGGGAACTTCCCGTCGCGCTGCTGCACCTACTATTCCGCACATTACTCTGAAGCCTTATTAGTCAATCTTGGTTACTTTTTATTCTGGTTAATTTGGCGACTCGCGCCTGTTCAGCGCTTGTCTGGGCGTTTCCAGCCATCAATGTTTCGTTGTCGCGCCCGGCCCACGGCCAGTGAATTTTTGTCAACCCGGCTCGTTAAGGTAGAGCCGGCAGCAACAAACGCACCGTCGTTTAGTTCAATGGGGGCAACCAATGTTGCGTTGGTGCCTACAAACACGTCATCACCAATGGTAGTGCGGTGCTTGTTAATGCCATCGTAGTTACAGGTCACCGTGCCTGCACCTATGTTCACTTCGGCACCCAGTTCAGCGTCGCCCAAATAGGTCAGATGGCTCGCCTTGCTACCGCGACCAAGGAACGTCTTTTTCGTTTCAACGAAGTTACCCACCTTCACACCTTCGGCAAACTCTGAGCCTGGGCGAATTCGTGCAAAGGGACCTACGCTACAGCGCTTACCGATAGTCGCGCCATCGACCATGGTGTTTGGCTGAATCACTGTGCCATCATCAATGCGCGAGTCACGCACAATACTACCGGCGCCAATATGCACATTGTTGCCCAGTGTGACTTCGCCTTCGAGAATTACGTTGACGTCTAGAACACAATCCTGGCCAATCTGTAGGTTACCTCGAACATCAACCCGATCCGGGTCAAGCAACGTTGTGCCCGCCAGCATCAACGCTTCTGCCTCACTACGCTGATACACACGCTCAAGTTCTGCAAGCTGTACACGATCATTAACGCCAGCTACTTCGTACGGGCTGTCTGCTGCAACACCCGTAACCGGCAAGCCATCGGCGCGCGCACTCGCGATCACATCGGTCAGGTAGTACTCACCCTGGGCGTTATCGGTTTTTAGTCGGCTAAGGTGCTCGTTAAAAAACGCAGCCGTTCCCGCCATGATTCCGGAGTTGATTTCGTTGATTGCCCGCTGTTCACTCGTTGCATCTTTGAATTCGACAATACTTTCGACTGAACCTGTGTTGCTGTCGCGAACAATGCGGCCGAGCTGAGCAGGATCTGGCATAAGCGCCGTGATGAGTGCTGGCCCTGCAACGGCCTGGCTCAAGCAGTTGCGCAACAACTCAACGGGGGTGAGCGGTACATCGCCATACAACACCAGCACCATTGAATCTTCGTGCACGCCAGGCAACGCCGTGCGTACGGCATGACCCGTACCCAGCTGTTCGGTTTGTTGCACCCAGTGCAGCTTGTCAGTGCCGCAGCTCGCCGTAATGTGTGCTTGCACATCTTGCGAACCGTGACCCACCACCACGTGAATGGCCCGCGGGCGCAATTCGCTAGCGGTGTGCAATACATGTTCGAGCATGGCGCGACCAGCAACCCCGTGCAGCACTTTGGGTAGCGCCGAGCGCATGCGCGTACCCTTGCCTGCGGCTAGCACAACAACTTCGAGTGCGGCGCCGCCTTGCTGACCGGCAGCAGCGGAGGAATCAGAGGTAGCATTTATGGGCATTGGGCTGGCGGTTCCTTGCCTGAAAATCCCTCCAATTATAGGGGCGCTAGAATCTGAAAGGTGTGACGCCAACCTCCTGTTTTGTAAACCGGTGTAAAGGTTGTTGCACTAGCGCTCAGTTCCGCCATTTTATTGGCCTGGCTACTGCCCGAGGCGCAAATCAAACAAGGCCGGCGCGTCAACAAATTCGGCCCGGTGCGCCGCTATTTTTGCGGTAATCATCTCGACCACCGCGGGGTTATCTGCGGCCACATCAAACCGCTCCGCAGGGTCCTCTCCCAGGTGGTAAAGCAGCGGTGTTTCGAGTGCTTCAAGCTCTGGACCCTGGCCATACGCACCCTGAATAACAAGATGCAGTTTCCAATCGCCATGGCGCCAGGCCATGAGACTGCCCTCGCGATAGTAGGCAATATTTTTGCGCACAGAGGCGCCCTGGCCCGTGAGCGGCGCAGTGAGATCTACCCCATCCAGCACCGCCGTTGATGGCGCAATTCCAGCCATGTTCAGTACGGTCGGCAGCAGGTCGAGTCCGGAGCCGATGTCGTGTACGACGCCGGGTGCAATCGTGCCGGGCTGGGAGAATATGGCGGGCACCCGCATGCCCCCTTCAAAGGTGGTGCCCTTGCCGCTGCGCAGCAAACCCGCCGAACCGCCGCGCTGCAACATGGCCAGCCATGGGCCATTATCGCTGGTAAAGATCACGAGGGTGTCGCGGGTAAGGCCGCGTGCAGCAAGCCCCTTAACGATCTGCCCAACACTGGCGTCAATCTCTTCGACCACGTCGCCATACACTCCGCCACGGCTCTTGTTTTGAAAGTGAGTACTTGCAAACAATGGGGTGTGGGGCATGGTATACGGCAGATACACAAAGAATGGTCGGCGCTCTCCGGTCGCCTTGGCAGGGCTGTGTGTTCGATCAATAAAGTCTAGCGCTTCCTGGGTATAGCGCGCGGTCAGGGTCGGCTGCTGGGCGGGCCGCTCAACGATACTGTCGCGATATTCAGCGCCAGCTGTTGCCCGTTCGCTGCGAATCAGCGGCACATTCCAGTACTCAATCTTCGGGTCTGCGTACTTGCCAATGCGCGCCGCCGACTCGGCCTCCTGCGCAGCGGTCAAACCCTTGCCACTGGCGAGCGCCTTCAATCGATCAGTGAAGGTAAAGGTGCCCACCCAATCCATGTCGTTGGAGTACGGCAAGCCAAACCAGTAATCAAACCCATGTCGGGTTGGGTAGGCCGCGGGGTCATCGCCCAAATGCCACTTGCCCAATATCGCGGTGGCGTAGCCCGCCTCACCGAGCGCTTCGGCAAGGGTCACTTCTTCGCTCGGCATACTGTTGGGGTCGTCGGGAAACATTACCCGAATGCGCTTCCCGTACAGGCCGGTTCGATTCGGCAGTCTGCCCGTTAACAAGGCCCCACGACTGGGTGAGCACACCGGTGCCGGTGCGTAGAAGTTAGTCCAGCGCTGACCGCTGGCCGCAAGCGCATCCAGATTTGGTGTGGCGATGTTGGGGTGGCCGTAACTCGACAGATCGCCATAACCAAGGTCGTCGGCATAAAGCACAATAACGTTGGGTCGCTCCGCCCCAGTGCCATTAGTTGCCACGCTTGATGGCGTCTGCCCCGCCAAATCGACGGCTGGTCCGGAACAACCCGCGAACAAGAGTGTGGCTACTAACCCCGCGTTAACTAGCTTCATTGTCGCGTCTCCCCAAAACCCACAAGTCTCTGTCGGTACAGAGCTTACTGCATCTGCCACGCGGGTTGCGCTGCAACTCGATGAATGCAACAGTCCAGCGCATTACAAGAGGTAGATTCGCAGGGAGTGGTCATGGGTGTTTTAAAGTTTCTGGGCAAACTGGTGCTGGTGGTGGCCATTGGCATCGGCATTTTGTTGTTTGCGGCACGCTTTGCCGATGGCCCGCTCGAACTCATTGCCGGTGGCGAGCTAAAAAGTGGTGAACTGCACACCGGTCCCGAGCCCGACTGGAGCATTGTGCGCGACCTCAACACGGTTGAGTTTCAGCTGCTTGAGCCCGCTCGCTCGCGTACAACCTGGATTATGGAAGCCGACGGTCGAGTGTTTATTCCCTGCGGTTACATGACCACCTGGTGGGGCAAGCTCTGGAAGCAGTGGCCCATTGAAGCCGAGCAGGATGGGCGCATTGTGCTGCGCGCGAACGGTGTGCGTTACGAGCGTCAGTTGGTACGTCGACAGTTCTCCGAGATACCGCCAGCAGTATTCAGCGAGCTCGCCCGAAAATACATTCAGGGCGGCGGCATGACCGGGGACGACGCAGAGCGCTCCATGACCTCTGGCTACCTGTGGATGTTTGAGTTAGTGCCGCGCTAGAAAGTCTGGCGCTCGCTAACCCGTGCGCACTTTAAGCCGAGTGCATTAGAGAGGCATGCGCCACCTTCAGCACGTCGCGCCGACTGATCTGCCCAACCAGTGCCCCGCTGCTGTTGACCACCGGATAACGCCGGCGATGATTGGCAATAAAGCGCTCCGCCAAACTGTAGATGTCCATGTCAGGACTGACGGTGTCGACAGGCGCGTGCATAAAGTCGGCCGCAACACCCGCCGACTCATCGTAGTAGGCGTCCTGCACAACCACCCGCATGGCATCCACCTCAGACAGCATGCCTACAAGTTCGCCCTGATCAGTTACCACCGGCAGGCCAGAGATTTTGTGCTTGAGCATCAATCCCATCGCCTCAACAACGTTGGTGTGGGGAGCTACCGTGATAACACGCCGGGTCATGTAGTCGGCCACTTTCACTGACTTCATAGGCTCGTCCTCTTAACGTTGGGCCTATTAGAGATACGCGCAATACACCCGGCGGTCAATGAGATAGCAACAGCAGACAAAAGTTAGTGGGCGCTTACTCTTCTTCTAGTCCAAGCATGCTATGCCTTAACGCCCGCAGTGGCCTGCGGTTCATCAGGGCGATCAGCGCCAGGAGGCGCCTTCGTGGCAACTTGCCACGGCTAAAGAGCATTAGCGACCGCAGGGGCATGTGTTCGATCATGGCATCGATCATTAAGCGGCTGGAATCGGGCAGATCGTCACTACCCCCGCCAAAGGCCTGCCGCGCAGACTGGTGCAGCTTTGCCCCAATGCGGGTGTCTTTTACCTCCCCAAGCGTGCTGTTTAGATGGAAGGGTCTGGCACGTTCTGCACTGGGTACTTCGCGTCCCAACAGCGCAGCGAAACTGTCTTCAGCAAGCTTGAATGGCAAGCTCAGCTCGCGAAAGGCCGCGTTCGTTGTTTGCTGATCGGCAGACAATACCGGTGCCGGGCCGTCGATCTGCAGCTCGACATAAGTCGCCAGCCGAATGTCACGACTGGAGGAACCAATGCGCAATCCGATCTTGCCTGACTCAAGCCGCCAGCAACCAGCTGCTGCGTCATACCAGGCCAGATCAGTAACCTTAACCGTGAGCGTTACGTCCTCACGTGTTCCTCGCGCCACCTGCACTTTGCTGAATGCACGCAACTCCTGTTCGGGACGATGCACACTGGCGCCTGGATCGCTTGAATAGAGTTGCACAACCTCTTTACCCGTACGGCTCCCCGTATTGGTGATAGCAACCGTTACGCGAATGCTGTCTGCTGGGCCAAGCACAGCGTTGTGTACGCGCAGGTCACTGTAGGTAAATTCGGTGTAGCTCAGACCAAAGCCAAACGGAAACAACACATCACTTCGCGCCGTATCGTAATAACGATAGCCAACGTACAACCCTTCTCGATACTGCACTTGCCGTGCAGCACCGGGAAAATTTGCGTCCGCTGACACGTCGATCTGCTCCAGGGGAAATGATTCCGCCAACTTGCCGCTCGGGTTAACCGTGCCTAACAAAACATCTGCAAGACCACTACCACCCGCCTGCCCACCGAGATACGCCTCGACAATGGCGCGTGGCTGCGCAACCCATGGCATCAGAACCGGGGCACCGTTAAACAGCACAACCACTGTATTGGCATTCGCAGCGCAGACACGACGAACCAGTTCATTGTGTTGCTGCGGCAGGTGCAAATGAGACCGATCAAATCCTTCCGATTCAAAGTGCGCAGGCAACCCAACAACCAACACCACATGATCAACGCGTGCTGCGAGTTGCTCTGCCTCATGCAGCAGGCCCTCGTCCAGAGGATCCTGTTGCTGATCAAGCAACGGGTCATAGTCTTTAGTGGAAAACGGATTGCTCGCAGCTTCTTCGCTGCTAGGCGAGCCGGGGGCAGTTGCGGCTGCAATACCAGCTTTGCGGTCATAGCCCTGTGCGTAGTGACAGTCTGTGCCCAGTGCACCACTGAGTGCATCAAACAGATTATCGAGCTGTGTGGGGCGCACCTGAGAACTACCCGCGCCCTGATAGCGCGGCTGCTTCGCAAACTCGCCAATAACAGCTGTGCTACCCGTTGGGTTTGCAAGCGGCAGCAGCCCGTCGTTTTTTAGCAGCACCGTCGATTCAGCGGCGGCGCGGCGGGCTAGCAAGTGGTGCGCTTGTTCATCAATGGGCTGCGCGGCAGAATCAACTTCTTTCTTCGCATTTCGCGCGATCAACTCGGCACCTGCCAACGATAATTGCACCACTCGCGTCGCTGCTCGATCAAGATCAGCCATCGCCAGTTTGCCACTGTCGATCGCCTGTTCAATTAGCGCATCGTTAACTCCTGCAGAACCTGGCATTTCCAGATCCAGCCCACCTGCAAGTCCAGTAACGCGATCATTGGTTGCGCCCCAATCGGTTACCACCAGGCCACTAAAACCCCAGTCGTCACGCAGCACTTTGTTTTGCAAAAAATTACTATCGCCGCAGTACTCGCCATTAACGCGGTTGTAGGCGCACATTACTGCCCAGGGCGAAGAGTTTTTCACGGCGCGCTCAAAACCTTTCAGATAGATTTCTCGCAACGTCCGTTCATCGACCAACACGTCCGTTACCATGCGGCCCTGTTCCTGATTGTTGACAGCGTAGTGCTTTAGACAGGCGCCCACACCTTGCGACTGCACCCCGCGAACCATCGCCCCAGCAAGCTCCCCCGACAACAGTGGGTCTTCTGAAAAATATTCGAAGTTACGACCACACAGTGGGTGACGTTTAATATTTAAACCGGGACCAAGTAGCAGCGCTACATCTTCGTCCGCCGCCTTTTCTCCCAGTGCGACGCCAATTTCTTCGAGCAACGCCAGGTCCCAGGAACTGGCAAGACCAACGGCCGTTGGGAAGCAGGTTGCCGCAACGCTTTTGGCAATGCCCAAGTGATCCGCCGAGCCGCCCTGCTTGCGTAGCCCGTGTGGACCATCAGTTACCATCACGCTGGGCACGCCCAATCGTTCAACTGCTTTTAGGAACCAGAAGTTCTGGCCGGAACACATCCCGGCTTTCTCCTGGGTGGACATTTGCGCCACCAGATCTGCCGCTTCGTTGTGAAACGCAGTAAAGGTTGATTGTGGCTGACTCACTGTGTTGCCCCGCTCGGGTTAATGGTGGCGCGTTAATAAGAAGCTTAGCGCGCAGTCATCCTAGCGAGGGTTACGCCAACCGAGCAAGCCGTCGCGAATGCCTCGAAAAATCATTTGCAGTCGCGGCCAGCGCGGTCCTGCCGCCAGCAAGTGAATAGCAGTAACCGCAAGGAGGCGCCTTAGATCAAACAACACCCAGCGCCAGTGACCCTGTGGGCGCACATACAGCCACAGGCTGTTACGAAAGGTGTAATACAAACGAATGGGTGAATGGACCGGCAAGAGGCGGACACGTCCCCACCAAAGACGCAGCACTCGGTCACCTAATCGATGTGTCATGTTGGCGTCAGGGATGATCGCCAGCCAATGCCCTGCCTGGTGTGCCCGCAATGCCCAGTCGGTATCGACGTGATCAATAAAGAGTTCTGCGTCTAACGGACCTAACTCTGCAAACGCCGACACCGGCACCAGGCTGCCGCTCGAAATCAACATCTCGGTGGGCATGGGCAACTTCGGTTCAACAGGAGTGGGGATGTAGCCCACCATAAGTGTTTTGCTGCGTAACACCACGCTGCGCCGACCAGACAGTTCATCCACATACCAGGGACCAACGGTAATCGGGGCGCGATCTCTGCCTAATGCCTGCAGGGTGGCGGCGTCTGGCGTTAACCCGCGTAGCAACGCAGCGATCATGCCGCTGCCCACAATGCTGTCCTGATCGAGCAACAACACGTGGCTGGCGCCCTGCTCACCCGCGAGTGCAATGCCCCGGTTAAAAGCCTGGCTTAACCCAAGGTTTGTGCCCATGTCTGCAAAACGCACAGCAACCTGCGCATGCGCGGTCGCGACTTCGTCACAACAAGCGGCGCTGTCTGCCCGACCTTGTACCGATTCAGAGTTGTCGACAACAACAAGGCCAGCCAACTGTGGCGCAGCAGCCTGTAAAACTTGTCTAAAGCGCTCGACATTCGGTTCGAAGGTGACCACAACCCCATAGATGACCCCAGACCCGAAACTGTCAGTCACTGGAATTAGGCTGACCGGGACTAATACCAGGAGGCTGGTGCGATTCGAAGGCGGACCGTTGCTCGAACTTGAGGGCTAGTTTGGGCACACAAACAAGAAAACGGAGCCACACCAACACGTTGACTAACGAGACAAAACCAAGGGGATAAACCGCGGAAAATTGCTTCCGGAAGTAGCGACAAAATCCCCGCGCCTTGTGCCACTCAACTAAAACAGGATTTGATTCGCTGGAACCACCGTAGTGCATCACCCGAACACCAGGCGCTACATAGGCCGATCCATTGCGCTTGCGCAACGTGACACACAAATCAATGTCTTCGACGTGTAGGAAATACCGCTCATCAAACCCGCCAAGTTCTTCGAACAGGCTCCGCTCCAGCAGCATCGCCGCTCCACTTGTAACATCCACCGGATGAGTAGCCAGCGGCAAGGGGTCACCCAACCGGTTGAATCGCAAGAAATAGGGGTGTGCTGGCGCCAGACGGTACAGCCCTGTCCACTCAACTAACGCGCGCCAGGGTGTCAAAACCATACGCCGCGAACCACGCTGTTCTGAAAAGTCTTCATTGACCAAAAGCGGAGACAACAGAGATTTAGCCGGCAGTTGCCCGAATTCGTCGTGCAGGTGACGCAGCGCGCCAGCAGGCAATAGACAATCGGGGTTGAGAAACAGCAAGCGTGGCGACGAACACAACGAGGCGCCGAGATTGCAGGCGGATGCAAACCCGACATTGCCCTGCCCACGAACAATCCTTAGCGCCGGAGTCGTCTCCGCCAGCGCATCTAGACGAGCCTCTACGGCCGGCGGATTGCCGTTATCCACAAGCACCACTTCCGTAGGTGGCAAGCTTTGGTCAAACAGAGCAGCAAGCGAGGCAAACAGCAGATCACCGGTGCGATAAGACACCATGACGCAGGCGAGATCGGTCGCCCCGGGCTGGATTGATTCCTTGCTTAGGTCAGGCGTCTTTGCGATAAAGCAAACCCCTGAATTGTCGAGACTGGTCATAGCCGCTTCCATGCCCGAAGGCAAATCCCCTAATTCTTCTGATTCCCCTAAACGGGTGGGTACGACAACTGAGCGAGCTGTCATTGTTCTCGGCGTACATCGCTCAGGCACATCTGCATTGGCAGGTGCGCTGGCAGCATTGGGGTTCCATCCCGGCGATAGGCTGCTGCCTGCGGTAGCCGGGGTGAACAATAGCGGCTTTTTCGAAGATCAGCGAGTTGTAGATTTGAATGACGGCCTGCTTGCAGCATTGGACCGTAGCTGGAGCTGGCCTGGCCCCTTGCCGGACGATTGGCAAACGCAGCCTGCCATCACGGCAATGCAAAATAGAATTTACAGTTATATAGAACAACAGTCGGCCAATAAGCACTTCCTGCTAAAAGACCCACGTCTGTGTCAGCTGCTGCCGGTATGGCTCAACGCGTTTGAGCGGCTGGGTATTCGGCCGCACATTCTGTTGAGCTATCGGCAGGCAACTGAAGTGAGTCACTCCCTGCAGAGACGCGACAAAATGTCAGCGGCGACTGCCGAGGCGCTTTGGACCAATCACCTACTGTCCAGCGAACTCCTGTCTCGCGGCCACCAACGTCTGTTGGTGCGCTATAGCTGGCTGGTGGACGACAGCGCAGCCACCCTCACCCACATAATCGACTGGCTGGACATTGAGCCATCGGCCGACCAACTCGCGGCAGCCCGGTCTTTTATCTCAAAGGGCCAGCGTCACCAGCACGCAAGCGAGCTGCGCCCCCCAACTCAGCCACTGGCCAACACCACTGATGAACTGTTTGCTGCGCTAACTAGCCAAACACCCATGAAGCGACGGCCCATCGACCTTCTGAGCACCAAGGATACGCGCAAGCAACTCGATATTTTGAACCAGAACGCAGCTACAGCGTGGGACGAGCTGCAGCCGCTGGTAGATGCCCAGTCCCAAATCATCGTTGAACTGGAGCGCGATTTCGCAGCAGCGCTCGAGCAATTAAAAACACAGCGTGAAGCAGCCGAGGCGCATCTAGAAAACTCTGCTCTCAGTGCCGATGCCGCACGCGCACAATACGCCGCCGTGCAAGACGCACTGGGACAGATCAGCAAACTGCAAGAATCCCTCGACACCGAAAAGGCAGCACACCACGCGTTCCGTGAGCGCGCCACCCGCGTGTTGGGCGATCTTGTGCTACCGCCGGCACAAAGTGTAGCGCGCGAACAGAACAGCAATGACTACAAAGGCGTGGTAAACCTGCTAGTAGAAAATAATTCGCACACCCGGGTAATTCGTTACCTGCGCGAACACTTGCACACCTCTCCGGGGCACGTGTTGGAAATTGGGTGTTCCGAGGGTTACTTCGGCGCCGCGCTAAAAGACGACGGCCACACCGTTTGGGGCATAGAAACCAATGCCATCGCCGCTGCCTCTGCAGAAGGGGTGCTGGATTTGGTGTTTCGCGATTCGATCGAGGCCTTTTTACTTGACGAGGAGCATCTGGAACGCCGGTTCGACGCCATTATTTTCGGCGACGTGCTGGAACATTTGCTTGATCCCGCGCGCATTTTACGTGAGGTAGCTGCCCGACTAACTGCAACCGGGATGATCATTACATCGGTTCCTAACGTTGCCCACGAACGCGTACGCATGATGCTGCTGGAGGGTCGATGGGAATACGCCCCAACCGGCATAATGGACAACACGCATCTGCACTTTTTCACCCGCGACAGCCTTGTTGATCTGTTTAACGCAGCCGCTCTGAGCATTCGACGCTTTTCACCAATTATTCTTGAGGGCGACGACGTCCAGATCAGTGTCGACCCACAAACCCAGCACCACTTCGAAAAACACATTACCGATCGCGAACGCAACATTTTTCAGTTTGTGGTTTTAGTTGACCCTGCAGTGTCCTCAGCAGAGGCCATCGCACACAACGAAGTATTTCGGTTGCGCAACCAACATCGCATACTTTGCCTGCCACCACTGCCAGACTCGAGCCTGTATTCCATTCGCATCGGCGATCCACTAGAGCGGCAAACCCAGCTTTACGGCGGTGAACACAGGCTGGCTCCGTTTGGTGCACCCAGTGCGCAGGACATCGCGTGGGCAGATACGGTGGTGTTGCAACGCGAGGTAGACGATGCCCAGCTGGCAATGGTTGCCAGCTTGCAGGCGCAGGGCAAGCGCGTGGTCTTTGATATCGACGATTACCTGCTTGAGGTACCAGATTATCTATCGGTGCATCAGCATTGCGTAACCATGCGACCTGGCCTTGAGACCATGTTGCGTCAGGTGGATGCGGTGAGCGTATCCACAGTACCGCTGCGCGAGAAGGTGCTGGGTTACAACCCCAACGTATTTGTCACCCCAAACTACGCATGGACCAGCCACCCACCGATTGTTCATCACGAACCGACGGGCGATGCGCCAGAAGACCGCATCCGAGTAATCGTCGCCTCTTCCGACAGTGTTCGCGTTGACTTTTTGGTGGCTGCGCTCGAAGAATTGGTGAGCACAGAACGTATCGAGCTTATTGGTATCGGCCCACCAGGCGAGTATCTGCGGGAAGTAGGACTGCCGGTAGATACTGCGCCCCTCATGCCGCACGAACAGTTCAAGGCGTACATCGCTTCGCGCCACAACACCATTGCCCTGATTCCGCTTGATGACAACGAGTTCAATAACTGCAAGAGCGCCATCAAATATTTTGATTACGCGTTGGCGGGCGTGCCCTGCGTGTGCTCCGCCGTTGAACCCTATACCACTGCGGTGCAGGATCAGGTCACCGGAGTGCTGTGTGCCGACGTGACGACCGACTGGATTGCCGCTATTCGCGCACTGCTGCATTCGGCCGAGCGGCGCAGCGCACTTGCCACTGCCGCGCGTGGCCACATTAGTAAACACCACAACCTGAATCGCACCGCAGCGGAGTGGCAAGAACTATTTCAAACCATCGACTTCCCCACCGCCGACCCGCTGCACCTCGAGGCACCCCCGAAAGTCGACTCAGAAAACGGGCCCCAGAGGAAACCAGAAACCCAGCCAACAACGAGCGATGGGGCGCCCGACATGGCGGCGACACCGGAAATAACTTCTCGAACAGGCGTTCAGCTTGCTCGCGGCACTGTCCGACACCTGTTTCAGCCCGCATCTTGGCAATCTGCTTGGCAAATATACAAAACCGAGGGGTTAGCGGGTCTTAAGAAAAAGTGGAAGCTGGTATTCTAGACGCCTGATAACTCCGAGAGATATTGTCATGGGCAGACTTGCTGCGCCGCTTAACCAATCCACCACCGACGCTTTGTCTCGGTCTGGCCGAACTGCAGTGGCAACTGTGTCCGGTTGGCGCCGCTGTTTTGTAGCCGGGCTTGTTGGTGTGAGCCTGTCCCTGGGCAGCTTCAGCAGCTCTGCCGATATTCGCATAGAGGACAGAGACAGCAGCAGCAAGGCCGGTGAGCGCTTTTCTCTTGATGTACGTGACGAACCCATCGCAGCCGTCATGGACAAACTCGCCGAGCGTTTCGACTTTGAGGTGGACGGGTATCCCGAGCACTGGTCGAGTGAACCCATGAACTTCAGCGCCACGGGCGATCTCGAACGAGTACTGCGCTCGCTCTTGAAAGATACCAGCCACGTCTTTGAGTACCACAGCTTCCCGGAGACCAACGAGACCCGCATCGTCAAGCTCAATCTTTTAAACGAAGGTGTCGATGGCATCATGGTCACGACGCCACAGCAACAAACAACACTGATCGACGATGGCAGTGTGACTATCCCCGGTACGGGTGACCGTCGTCCCGGCAGTTTGTCTGACCGGGTATCGAGCGCGGCGAGCCAGGATCTAAACATCGACGCAACTGCAGCATCGAGCGCCGGTGCCACGGCACCAAACACAACACCAAACGCTGGGGCCGCGCCGGCAGCCCAGGTCTCAGGTTTGTCTCGCTCACTGGAGCAGCGCGCACGCCAATCATCAAGCACTCAGGCCGATGCAGGCGGGTCGACTAACGCAACAACACCGGCGCCCGTCGACCCAAGCGCACCCAGCCCGGAAATGCGGGCGCTCACGCAAAAAGCGCTGCAGGATGTGCGCGGTCTCGCTGAAGCACTGCGGAATGCGGAAAACGGCAGCCAATAGCCAGTCGATTGTTATTGGCCCTGAATAGCCCGCCGTACCGCAGTTGCCGTATCAAACGGTAACCGCCCCGCGTAATAACGCTCACTCGAGGTTGTATCCATCACCAAGGACCCAAGCAAGCGCGTGGCATAGCCACCGGCCACCGGCACCCGCTCTAGCCGCTGCGCCCATTGCGTTGAGAGCCGCAGCGTACGCCCGACAACTCCCTCTGCAGCTGCAATCAACTTAAAGAATTCATAGGTCGACAGCGGCTCGTCATCGGCAATGTGCAACGTGCTGCTGCCATTGGAATCAGCGGCACGCATCAGGCACTCAATGAAACTGAACAGGTTATCGGTAAACAACACACTGCGGCGGTTGTCTTTTCCAACCGGCAGCGGCAAACCCGCTCGCGCCATTTTTCGCAGCAATGCAAAATTGCCGGCAGAGTTGGCGCCATACACCATCGGCAGGCGCAGCACATAGGTGGCGAGCTGCGCATTCGCGGGATGCTGACGCACCAGCTCTTCGGCAGCAAGTTTGTATTCCCCATAGGCACTGTTCGGCTGCGGTACATGATCAACTGCGAGCAGCTGCGAATCGTGTTCACCTGCAATTGCTTTGACCGAAGACAACGAGATAAAGCGGCGTAACCCGGTGGTGGCGCCCGCCGCCAATAAGGCATCCGGCATATGCAAATGCGCATCGGCCTGCTGTACCGAGTCACCCGATTGACTGGACGCCAGGTGCACAACCGTTGTCACGCCCGTCATCAGTTCGCGCAGCGCTAACGGGTCAGACTTTGCCGTTGGCCAATCGAGTGCGCGCTCCACTCCAATGGCTCGCGCCGTACTGCCATCCGGTTTATTTGACCTCACCAACGCCCGCAGTCCCACCGACCGCGCTGTGAAATAACTCGCAAGCTGGCTTCCCAGGTAACCACCCGCCCCAGTTAACAGCACCACGTCAGAGCACATCGTAAAACCCCCGGCGCAGGCGTAGAAACACCCACAGGCTAAAGAGTGCAAATGCGCTGCTGACCACAACGGGAATCAGTAATTCGAAAACGCTCGGCGGGCGGCCATAAAACAATATGAGCCGCAGATTCTCTACCGGTAGCGTGAGCGGATTTAGTAAATACAGGTCGCGGTAGGGAGCGGGTACATTTGCCAGCGGGTAGAGCACCGGGGACAACAAGAGCATAGCGGTAGCGACCAGATTAGTGATCTGACCAAGATCACGGAAGTAGGCGGTTAACGAACCCAACAACCACCCTAATCCCAATCCAAGTGGCAGCAGTGGCAACAATACGAGCGGCAGCAAAAACAACGCGGATTGGAGCGAAAAGCCAAACCATATAGTAATGCCTATCAACATAAGCACACCGGCAAGCAGATGAAACCCCGCATCAAACACCATCACCCAGGGCAGAATAACCAATGGAAAGGTTGTGCTTTTCACGTAGTGCCCATGCGCAAGAACCAGTCCGGGAGCCGCACTAATGCACTCCGCAACGAACAAGTGAATAACCAGGCCAGCAAACAGCACGGCGCCATAGGCTTCAACCTCACCCACCTGCCAACGCACCGCCAGTAGTTCGCCAAACACAAAAGCCAGCAAGCTCACCATGAGCAGTGGTAATAAAAAGGCCCAACTGATCCCCAGCAATGAGCCTCTATAGCGCTCAGCAATCCGTTGCCGCGTTAGCCGACTGATGAGCGTCCAGTTGTTGTGATTGTCGCTGTGCCTAACGCTGCTCTTGTCCCTCACGCTGTTGGTTGGCTCAATCACCACTCAACACCTCAAAGGTTGGAGGCTGTTCCACTTGCGAAAAATCGACGATACCGCTCAACGCATGGTCGGTTTCTTCCTGCACACGAAACATCAGCGCATCCATCACCCGATGCAAATACTCAAGCGCGCCCGCACGATCAGCGCGCACACCGGCATTAAAGAAATAGCTACCCGGCAACAGAGCGGCACAGAACGGGAAGCTGACATCAATACCGGTTGCCGCCGGTACCGCAAGAAGTTCAGTGCGTTCGCCTAATACCATACCACCGAGCTCAACGCCGCGGGTATTTTTAATGAGGCAGCCAAACTCGAGGTTTTGTGTTGCCTGCCCTGTTAGCACGCGATAGCAAAACCGATAGTTTGCGCCGCGCACCAACACATTAACCGGCGCACCGGCTTCATCAAGCACGCGAATAGCCGTGATCTGCGCGCCACCGTCACCATATTCTGCTCTGCTTTGTGATTGCAGTGCCTCGTCATACCAACCTGTCGCGTCCAGTTGTGCATTCCCAGCGGAGCTCACAGATGCGGCAAAACCACCGCCGGGCAGCGCTTGTTGTTGTTCCTGCGTTTGGGACTGCACAAGACCCTGCTGGCGATAGTATTCATGCACTACCGTTTTGGGATCGCCGGCGATAGCCACCTGGCCTGCAGATAACAGTACTGCCGCTTGACAGAACTCGATAACCAACTGTGAGTTGTGCGTTACCAGAATGATGGAACAGCCCGCAGCCGCGAGCGTCTCCAACCGCGCAAGGCATTTACGCTGAAAGGCTTCATCACCGACCGCCAGAATCTCATCAAGAATAAGTACGTCGGGCTCACACACTGCGAGTGCCGCGAAGGCCACCCGCGCGTACATGCCCGTGGAATAAGTCTTTACCGGTCGCGCGAAAAAGGCTCCGATGTCTGCAAAGGCCTCTATCTCTGGCAAGCGGGCGAGCGCGGTGGCGTCGTCGATGCCGAGCAAGGCACAGGTGATGAGCACATTGTCCCTGCCGCTGAATTCCGGATTAAACCCCGCCCCAAGCTCAAGCAGCGCCGCCACTCGACCCTGCACCTCGACGGTTCCGGAGCTGGGTGGCAATACCCCCGACAGCAGCCGCAAAAGCGTGCTCTTACCACTGCCATTCTTGCCGACAATGCCAAAGATCTGGCCGCGCTCAATGCGCAGATTGATGCCTCTCAGTGCATCCACGCCGGTATCGGTGGCGCCCAGCCAGAGTTGCTTGAAGCGGTCGGCAGGACCACTAAACAGTGGGTAGGTTTTGCCAAGGTTGCGCAGTTCGACCGCCGGAGCTGCGGTGTTAGACCCGGTGCCGGTGCGCAGATGTTCTACAGATGAGGGGCTTGAGGTGGGCAAGGTAGTGTGTTGCCGGACAATGCGGCCGCAAGAATACCACAGGCTTAATCAGCCTTAGACCTTGGGGGCTTGTGTAACTAAACTCTGGCTATGAAAATTCTATCCCGCTCCCCGTCTCTGCTGTTTTGTGCTTGTGCGTTGTCGAGCACTTTTACTGCCACCTTGCTTACCAGTATGCCGGCGAGCGCCGAGCCATTGGTGCGTATGCAAACCGTGGTCGGCGACTTCTTCATTGATCTAACCCCAGAGGTTGCGCCTGCGACGGTCGCCAACTTCCTGACCTACGTCAATTCGGGCGCCTACGACGAAATGTTCATGCATCGCAGCGTGCCTGGGTTTGTTATTCAGGGTGGCGGCTTCGCCTGGCCGCTTGGTGCCACAGGCCCTGTTAATGTGCCCGCTAACCCGCCAGTGATTAATGAGTTCAATACCAGCAACGTGCGCGGCACGGTTGCCATGGCCAAACTTGGCGGCGACCCCAACAGCGCGACCAACGAGTGGTTTGTCAACCTGGCTGATAACGGCCCGAATCTCGACAATCAAAACGGCGGCTTTACGGTATTTGGCACCATCAACGCCCAGGGTATGGCTGTGGTGGATATCATGGCGATTTTGCCTGTTATAAACGCCGGGGGCGTCTTCAGCGACCTGCCCGTACTCGAGGTATTGCCGTCGACCACGCGCAGCGAACTGGTCATTGTTAACTCGGCCCAGCAATTCACAACCATAACCGCGCCGGCCGCAGCGGTTCTGCCAGCCAGCCGCTCTGTTGGGGTAAGCGCAAGCGCCGCTACCGGCTTTGCAACCATAGTTAACAGCGCGGGTGCAGAGGCGGCCAGTTGCACCATCAGCCTGGCATCAGATATCCCTGCCAACTTTTCTTACCGCCAGACCAATCCCGCCAACAATCAGGCCTTTGGGCCCAATGACCCGTCGCTGGATATCCCTGCGCTGGGGTCAGTCTCGGTGATTTTCTCGCTCTTTCCAACAGCGCCAATACCAACAACCGCTGTTGAGTTTAATTTTACCTGCGGGAATGCCAGCGCCGGTGCGGCACTGACACCCGGCGTTAATACTTTTGAACTGTCAGCCAGCACCACTCCCGGTGCAGACGTTGTCGCACTCGCGGCTACAAGCGCTGAAAGCCCGGGTATTAACGACATCCCCACCGCTATCGGCAGTGGCGCCTTTGCGGTTGCTACAGTGAATGTGGGTGAACAGGAAACTATTACGGTTAGTGCCGATACAGGGAGTGCGAGCTTGCCAGTAGGGCTGTTTGTTTGCGAGACCAATCCTGATACCAGCGACTGTTTAAGCGCTCCTGCCCTAACGACGTCAGCGACTTTCGCTAACAATGAAACGGCTACTTTTGCTGTATTCGCCCAGCTAATCAATGCTAACGACAGCGTGCCATTCAACCCGGCGACAAATCGCGCATTTGTGCGCTTCCGCAATGCCACTGGCGATTTGCGTGGCAGCACTAGCGTTGCACTGAGAACACTACCTTGAGGTTACTATGAACATAACAACCGTCGCCAGCATTGCCGCGAGCCTCTCACTAGAGTTGGGGCTGGCGTTGGGACTCGCGTTAGGATCGGGACTTGCTCTGTTGGCCCCACAACAGGCGCTCGCAGAATCATCCATTCGGATACGCACCAACGCCGGTGATATTTTTGTCAACCTCACACCCGACGCCGCGCCGAACACCGTTAGTAATTTTCTCGAATACATCGACAACGGCGACTTCATTGACAGTTTCTTCCATGACAGCCAACAGATCGATGGCGCGCCACAAACGCTCACCGTTGGTCAGTTTCGTTGGCCGGTTGGTAGCTTCAGCGGCGTCACCAATGTCCGCACCGGACCAACCGTTGCTAACGAGTTCAACCAAAGTAACACTCGCGGTACCGTCGCTATGGTTCGTGAGCCCGGAATGCCCGACAGCGCCACCAATAGCTGGTTTGTAAACGTCGCAGATAATGGTGGGGTTGCGCCCAGCGGGCTCGACTTTATCGATGGTGGTGCGACAGTGTTTGGCCGTATCAACGGTGCTGGCATGGACGTTATCGACAGCATCGCGACGCTTACGGTTGAAGATCGAGGCAGCGATTTTCCGTCATTACCTGTGCTTACGCCGAACACAAGCATTATAAATCGAGATCAGGTGGTGCGCATAGAAAGCACGGAAGCGTTTGACAGTGTTAGCGCACCGGCAAGCGCCATACTGCCACTCAGCCGAGCCATCACCAGTACAGGTGTGGCCGGTGCTTTCGCAACCATCGTCAACTCTGCTTCTAGCCCAGCCGCCAGTTGCCGACTCTCTCCAACGACTTCAATAGACGCAGACTTTGCTTATCGCCAAACCAATCCACTGGATAACGTGCCATTTGGTGATATCAATCCACCCATAGATATCGAGGCGAATGGCTTTGCTACGCTGGTGTTCGCCTTTGCCCCTCGCACACCAACGAGCACTTTTCCGGCCACCAATATTGAATTTAATTTTAGCTGCGGCAACGCTGCAGATTCGGCCGCCGTTACTACGGGTGTGAATACCTTTGTGCTGAGCTCAACAGCAACGGCTGTCGCTGATGTTGTGGCCATCTCCGGCACCATAGATAGCAACGGAATCACAGACATTCCGGCCGACATCGACTCTGGCGCCTTCGTGGTTGCCACCTCAAATGTCGGCAGTACTGAGTCTATTACGGTCTCTGCCAACACGGGTGAAGCCAGCTTGCCGGTCGCACTTTTTGTGTGTCCAACCAATGTAACCACCGGTCAGTGTTTAGCCGACCCGGACACAGCGGTAACCGCAGAGCAGTTGAGTGGCAGCACGGCAACCTACGCTGTATTCGCCCAACTGACCCAGAGTGGCTCAAGCATTGAGTTTGATCCTGCGATCAATCGTGTGTTTGTCGAGTTTCGAGCCGCAGACGGTGCACTGCGCGGCAGCACGAGCGTGGCCCTTAGAACCGTGCCCACACTCTAAGGTTGGTTGGGCTCTAGGCTGGACCAAGGCTAGCGACGGAACTTACGCAGCTCTTCCAGGGTGCGCTGTTGCGCGGCGGCATCAGCAAGACGCGCCTGCGCCAAACCGTAGTCAAACTCTGAGGCGTTCTCATCGAGCGCTTTCTCTGCTTCTGCGCGAGCAGTTTCTGCAGCAGCTTCATCGATGTCTTCGGCGCGCAGAGCCGTATCGGCCAACACGGTCACCAGTCCAGGCTGCACTTCCAAAAAACCGCCAGAGGCAAAGAAAATTTCTTCCTCGCCGCTTTCAAGCGACAAGTGAATAGGACCTGGACGTACGCCGGTCAACAGTGGCGCGTGGCCAGGTAAAATACCCAGCTCACCAATCGTTCCAACCGCACTCAACTTCGTGATACGGCCAGAGAAGATCTCTTTTTCGGCGCTAACAATTTCGCATTGCATGTCGGCCATGGGGTGCCCCTGTTGTGTTCGCTTAGGCTAGAGTGTCCTAGTGTGTCTTGGTTAGAGCGTTTTGGCTTTCTCGATGGCTTCTTCAATGCTGCCTACCATGTAAAACGCATCCTCTGGCAGTTCGTCGTGATCACCGTTAAGGATCTCGCGGAACGACCGCACGGTATCGTCGCGGCTCACATACTTGCCGCTGTTACCGGTGAACTGCTCTGCCACAAAGAACGGTTGGCTGAAGAACTTCTGCATACGCCGCGCACGGTATACCAACGCCTTGTCTTCTTCAGACAGTTCGTCCATGCCCAGAATCGCGATGATGTCTTTGAGTTCCTGGTAGCGCTGTAGTGTTTCTGCCACTTCTTGCGCAACCGAATAGTGCTCTTCACCCACAACCAGTGGATCAAGCTGCCGCGACGTTGAGTCGAGTGGATCTACCGCGGGGTAAATACCCAAGTCAGTAATAGCGCGCGACAGCGTTACCGTTGAATCAAGGTGCGCAAAGGTGGTGGCTGGTGATGGATCGGTCAAGTCATCCGCAGGTACGTATACCGCCTGCACTGAAGTAATAGAGCCCGTCTTGGTGGTGGTAATGCGTTCCTGCAGCGCGCCCATCTCTTCTGCAAGGTTAGGCTGGTAGCCCACCGCTGAAGGCATACGACCCAAGAGGGCTGACACTTCGGTACCCGCCAGTGTGTAGCGGTAGATGTTGTCGACAAACAGCAGCACATCACGACCGTCATCGCGGAACTTCTCAGCCAGCGTCAGGCCGGTGAGCGCCACGCGCAGACGGTTGCCTGGAGGTTCGTTCATCTGCCCGAACACCAGAGAAATCTTATCGAGTACTTCCGCTTCTTCCATTTCGTAGTAGAAGTCGTTGCCTTCGCGGGTGCGCTCGCCCACACCGGCAAACACCGACAGGCCTGAGTGCTCGATCGCAATGTTACGAATCAGTTCGAGCATGGTTACGGTTTTGCCTACGCCCGCACCGCCGAACAGGCCAACCTTACCGCCCTTCGCAAAAGGGCAAATCAAGTCGATCACCTTAATGCCAGTTTCGAGCAGCTCGTTACCGCCTTTTTGATCTTCGTAAGAAGGTGCCTTGCGGTGAATAGGCATGGAGCTTTGAGCGTTAACCGGGCCTTTCTCATCGATCGGGTTGCCGAGTACGTCGAGAATGCGGCCGAGAGTTTCTTCACCTACCGGAATGGTGATTGGCGCACCCGAGTTTTGCACGTCGAGGCCGCGCGCTACACCATCGGTAACACCCATAGCGATGGTGCGAACAACGCCGTCGCCCATCTGCTGCTGTACCTCCAGCGTCAAACCAACGCTGGGTACTGTCAGAGCGTCGTATACCTTGGGTACCGTTTCGCGCGGAAACTCCACGTCGACGACCGCACCAATAATCTGGACGATTTTACCGCTGCTCATATCTCTTCTCTCTTTAAGTTCGCCAGGCTCGCCTGGTTAAGTTCGTTCTGTCTCTTTCGGTTTAAGCGTCGCGCTATACAGCAGCGGCGCCACCAACAATTTCGGAAATTTCCTGGGTGATTGCTGCTTGCCGCGCGTTGTTGTAGATAAGGCTCAACTCATCCACCAACTTTTCAGCGTTCTCTGTGGCGTTTTTCATCGCCACCATCTTTGCCGCCTGCTCGCAGGCCGTGTTTTC
>CAZSYU010000021.1:8789-22799 GCA_964611345.1 uncultured Pseudomonadales bacterium | reverse complement strand
TTCGCATCCCACTCACCCATCTCTTTAACCAGCGTACGGAACACGTTGACGTTAAGACCACCACACAGGCCACGATCGGACGACACAACCAGATAGCCAATGCGTTTTACTTCGCGCTCAACCATGTAGGCGTGACGATATTCGGGATTCGAGTTGGCCAGGTGACCAATCATTGCCCGGATGCGGTTCGAGTAGGGCTTGCCCGCACTCATGCGCTCCTGGGTGCGGCGCATGCGTGACGCCGCCACCATTTGCATGGCAGAGGTGATCTTTTGTGTGTTTTGCACACTCGAGATCTTGTTTTTAATTTCCTTACCAACGGCCATGGCAAAAAACCTCTAGTAGGTCTGCGTCTTCTTGAATGTTTCAATCGCCGACTTCAGGGTAGAGACAACGTCATCGTTGTAGGTACCGTTGGCGTTGATGTCGTCCATGAATGCGCCGTGCTCGCTCTTCATGTAGCTGATGAGCGCGGCTTCAAAATCAAGCACCTTGGCTACTTCCACATCTTCGAGGTAACCCTCGTTTGCGGCAAACAGCACCGTACCCATCTCAGCCACACTCATTGGTGCGTACTGCTTTTGCTTCATCAGTTCTTCAACACGCTCACCGTGCTCAAGCTGACGCCGGGTTGCATCATCAAGGTCTGACGCAAACTGCGAGAACGCAGCCAGTTCGCGATACTGCGCGAGTGCCAGCTTAATGCCGCCAGAAATCTTCTTCATGAATGACGTTTGCGCCGAACCACCCACTCGGCTTACCGAGGTGCCGGGTGACATCGCCGGGCGAATACCAGAGTTGAAGCGCTGGGTTTCGAGGAAGATCTGCCCGTCTGTAATCGAGATTACGTTGGTCGGTACAAACGCAGAAACGTCACCACCCTGGGTCTCAATGATTGGCAGCGCCGTCAACGAGCCGGTTTTGCCTTCGACGCCGCTGATGGACTTCACGTAATCAGGGTTAACTCGCGCCGCACGCTCAAGCAGACGAGAGTGCAAATAGAACACGTCACCAGGATAGGCTTCACGACCCGGTGGGCGCTTAAGCAAGAGTGAAATCTGGCGATACGCCCAGGCTTGCTTGGTGAGGTCATCGTAAATAATCAGTGCATCTTCGCCGCTGTCGCGGAAGAACTCACCCATGGAGCAACCGGAGTACGGAGCAATGAACTGCAGCGGCGCCGGATCTGAGGCAGACGCGGCCACAACAATGGTGTTTTCCATCGCGCCGTTTTCTTCCAGCGTGCGTACGACGTTCGCAATGGTCGACATCTTTTGGCCAATGGCCACATAGATGCAGCGAATGCCGGAGTCTTTCTGGTTGATGATCGCGTCCACCGCGATAGCGGTCTTACCGATCTGCCGGTCACCAATAATCAGTTCGCGCTGGCCGCGACCGATGGGCACCATCGCATCAATAGCTTTAAGACCAAGCTGCACAGGTTGGTCAACGCCTTGCCGAGAGATAACCCCTGGGGCTACCTTTTCGATCGGCGATGTTTGCGTCGCGTTCAGCGGACCCTTGCCGTCAATCGGGTTACCGAGCGCATCAACAACACGACCCAGCAGCTCGTTACCGACCGGCACTTCAAGAATACGACCGGTACAGCGAGCGGTTTGCCCTTCTGACAGGCTACCGTATTCACCAAGAATAACCGCGCCAACGGAGTCACGCTCGAGGTTCAAGGCCATACCGTAAAGGCCGCCTTCAAACTCAAGCATCTCGCCGTATTGGGCATCAGCCAGACCATGGATGCGCACAATACCGTCGGAAACACCAACGATGGTGCCCTCGTTTTGTGCTTCCGAACGAACATCAAGATTCTCTATTCGATTCTTGATGATGTCGCTGATTTCGCTGGGATTCAGTTGTTGCATTATTTCTTACCTTTATTGCCGCCCTTTGCTAGCGCAGCACGTTTTCCGCAAGCTTTTTCAATTTACCGCTGAGGCTGCCGTCAATGACCGTATCACCCGCGCGAATCACTGCGCCGCCAATAAGCGATGCATCCACACTGTGTGTCATGTTCACTTCGCGCTCGAACTTCTTTTTGAGCGCAGCCGCCAAAGTACTTTGTTGGTCGTCGGTTAGCGGCATTGCCGAAACCACTTCCACGTCTATCTGTTGTTCTTCTGCCGCACGCAATGCCTCAAACTGATCAGCAATCTCGCCGATCAAAGGCAGCCGCTTGTTGCCCGCCAAAACCTGAACAAATCGCTTGGTGCGATCGTCTAGCGCATCACCGCATACATCGATGAGCTTCTGCGCCTTCACCGGCGCCTCCATGTCAGGCGCTTCCAACAGCGTGCGCACCGAGTCGTCGTTGGCAGCAGTGGCCAGAAACGCCAGCGCCTTCGACCAGGTGCCAAGATCGTTGTCGCGTTTCGCAACATCGAACGCGGCATTCGCGTAGGGCCTTGCCATGGTTGCCAGTTCAGCCATTAGAGCTCAGCCGCCAACTTGTCCAATAGCGTGCTATGAGCCTTGGCGTCAACCGAAGCACCAAGCACCTGTTCGGCACCAGCCACAGACAGGGCTGCAACCTGAGCACGCAGGGTTTCCTTCGCGCGGTTAACTTCCTGATCGATCTCGGCTTGTGCGGATTCCTTCAGGCGGTCGCCTTCAGCCCGGGCATCGTTCTTGGCTTCTTCAACCATGGCGTTCGCACGCGCGCGGGCCTGATCAAGAATGCCAGCCGCTTCTTCCTTGGCCTTGGCCAATTCGGCAGCCACCTGATCCTGCGCCTGAGCGAGGTTTTTCTCGGCGCGTTCTGCCGCTGCCAAACCCTCGGCAATGTTCTTTTGCCGCTCACGCATGGCCTCCACAATGGGCGGCCAAATGTGCCTGTAGCAAATGAACAAGAACACGAGAAAGGTAAGGGTTTGCCCCCAAAAGGTAGCGTTGATATTCATCGCCTAGCCTCTTCTATTATCTCTGTTGAGGTCATTGACCTATTCCCGACGCTGTTTAATTAAGCACAAACAACGGGCGGGGCCACGTGATGTGCTGGTTAAACCGCGAATACCACGTACAGACCAATACCAACTGCGATCATGGGTACCGCGTCAACCAAACCCAGCACGATGAACAGTTGTGTACGCAGCATTGGCAGCAGTTCTGGCTGACGGGCAACGCCTTCCAGGTACTTACCACCCAGCACACCTACACCAACCGCGGCGCCGATAGCGCCAAGGCCCATGAACAATGCACCAGCTACGAACTTGAGTACTTCTAATTCCATCGGGTTTCTCCCTTTATATGGATTTTCTGCTTACGGAAACTTATGTCTTTGTAATTCGTCTTGCGAATCAATTATTACCTAGTGTTCTTCCGTGTCGTGCGCCTGTGACATATACACCACAGTCAGTACAGCGAAGATGAACGCCTGCAAGGCGATAATCAAAACGTGGAACAACGCCCAAACAAGCTGCAATCCGCCTGCGAGGAGCGCCCAGCCGAGGCCGGCACCAAACAATATGGCAATAAGAATGAAGATCATCTCACCGGCGTACATGTTGCCGAACAAGCGCAAGCCAAGAGAAATGGGCTTCGCAATCAGGGTAACGCCTTCAAGAAACAGGTTGACCGGCGCCATCCACTTGGGGAACGGGTGAAAGGCCAGTTCCGCAAAGAAACCGCCTGCGCCTTTGTGCTTGATGCTGTAGTAGATGATGAACGCGAAGATGGCCATCGCCACGCTCATCGTGATGTTCGGGTCAGTACTGGGCACAACCTTCATGTGCGAAATGCCAATCGCGCTCGCTGCCAGCGGAATCCAGTCAACGGGGATCAGATCCATGGCGTTCATAAAGAACACCCAGACAAAGATGGTTAGCGCCATGGGTGCTATCAGTGGATTATTGTGGGTAAAGATGGTGCCGACGGTGTCGTCGATAAACTCGACCACCATTTCAATGCCATTTTGAAACGCACCGGGTACATCAGAAGTCGCTGTTTTCGCGGCTTTGTTAAAGAGCCAGAGAAACAATAGACCCAAAACCAATGACCAACCCATGGTGTCGACGTTCAACGACCAAAAACCCATCTCGGCCGCTTCTGCCGCTGAATGCGCAAAGCCCCAACCATTGTCGGGGTGGTTCCCGAACGTCAGGTTAGTGAGGTGGTGTTCTATGTAGTACTGGGAACTTTCTGTATCGCCGGCCATTGTTTTTCTTACCTGCTCTCGAGAACCTGTCAGTCAAGTCGCGGCGCTCGTGCCAGTTGCTGCGGGGCCAAAAAGGGCGGCACCAGTGCAGCGGTTAAAACAGTTACCACCAGCCCGGCAAAAAAGCCGGCAAAGGCGGGTTTGAGAACCGCAAGCGCCAATGCGGCGGCCCCTGCAGTCGTCAGGAACTTTGTTAGGGACAGCGCCAAAATGCGCGCTGGGCCCTCACTTTTTTGCACGTGCTTGTCTTTTTGCTCGTGCCGCTCGTGCTCACCCGTCACTCGCCAGGCTAACCAAGCGTTAGGTACTACAACTATAGTCGCTCCGAGCAAGGCTGCCGATCCGTTGTGCAGGCCAAAGGCACAAGCCACCAGAGCCGTCATCGTGCCCGCGAGTAGTTGGGCAAGTACGATGCGATAAGGCACTGAAATTTGACGAATCGAGTCCAATTTTCAGATCAGGCCGGTCGCGAAACGGCGCACAGTATAGTGACGGTGCGGGTTAGCTTCAATTGTGGGCGCAACAAAATGGCGGGGTTTTGGTCACCGGGGGTCAGGGCCCACCGCAAGTCGCCATTTGTCTATTTCAGGTGCGCCAGAATGCCATCCAGTTCCGCCAGGCTGCTATACCCAATGACCAGCTTGCCGCGGCCATTGGCGCTGTGGTCAATGACCACCGGGGCGCCCAACTTCTCGCTCAGTTGTTGCTCCAAGCGCTGCGTATCCGCGTCTTTCTGCGGGCCGGCTTTTACCGGTTTCGCCTTGCCTGGGCTGGTTAACGCCCGCACCCGGCGCTCGGTTTCGCGTACCGTCAAAGATTTGTCCGCCACTTCGCGCGCCAATGCGTCCTGCTGATGAGGATCCAGGCTTAACAGAGCCCGCGCATGCCCCATCTCTATCTCGCCGCGCTCCAGCAACGTGCGAGCAGTCGGGGCAAGGTTGAGCAGGCGCAGGGTATTAGCAACGCTTGCCCGACTCTTACCCAGCGTGTCAGCCACTTGCTGTTGGGTAAGTTCGAACTCGTCGCGCAGACGTTGCATGGCCAGTGCTTCTTCGAGCGGGCTTAGATCTTCCCGCTGAATATTCTCAATGAGCGCCATTGCCATGGCGTGTTCGTCATCGATGTCACGAACAATGCCAGGTACTGCTTGCAAGCCCGCAAGCTGAGCCGCGCGCCAACGGCGTTCGCCCGCAACAATTTCATAACCACCTGTGGCGCGCGTGCGCAACACAATCGGCTGCATAAGGCCCTGGGTTTTTATGGACTGCGACAAATCCTCAAGGGCTGCCTGATCAAAGTGGCGACGCGGTTGAAATTGGCCGCGAAAGATCTGATCAACCGGTATTTCGGCCAGGCCGCTGACCGGCGTTACCCCCGCCGTTTCTGCGGCTTTGGTCTGTCGTGAGTCTTCTGTCAGAGCAACCGGCTGCGGCTCGGCGCTGCCGGCAAGCAAGGCATCCAGTCCACGGCCGAGGCTTCGTCGCTTACTCATTCGCTAATCTCGGTGTTTCGCATGTGTTTGCGCCTCAGCTCATTCGCCAATGCTTGATAGGCAACCGAGCCACGCGATCCTCGATCGTAATACAGAACCGGCTCACCGTGACTGGGCGCTTCAGCCAGACGAATGTTGCGGGGAATGACTGTCCGGAACACCTCTTCTCCAAAGTGGTTGATCAGTTGGCGCGACACGTCGCGAGTCAGGCTATTCCTAGGATCATACATCGTGCGCAAGACACCCTCCAAAGCAAGACCTGCGTTGGCGGTTTGCCGCACACCCGCAATGGTTTCGAGCAAGGCCGTGAGGCCCTCTAGAGCGTAGTACTCACACTGCATAGGCACCAGCACACCGTTTGCTGCTATCAGTGCATTCAGAGTCAAGATGTTCAACGACGGCGGGCAGTCGATCAAAACAAAGTCGTAGAGCTCGGCAATGGGTGCCAGTTTTTGATTCAGCCGATGCTCGCGCGAGGTTTGCTGCATCAACTCAATCTCAACCGCCGTCAGGTCGGTGTTGGACGGCATCAGGTCGAAGTTTGGTTTAACGCTGTATTTCACGTCCGCAAAGGGTTTGTCATCCATCATCCAGTCGTAAATGTTCAGCTCGAGGGTGTTTTTATCGCAACCACAGCCCATGGTGGCGTTGCCCTGGGGGTCGAGGTCGATCAGCAATACGTGCTCACCTTGCACTGCGAGCGAAGCAGCCAGGTTAACGCTTGTCGTGGTTTTACCGACCCCACCCTTTTGGTTGGCAATGGCTATGACGTGCATTTTTTATTATTCACTCGCGATTATTCACTCGTGGCCACCCAGCCGAACAACACCTCTGCCCTCGCTCGCCTGATTTTCAAACCATTCTACCCGCACACCCGACGGAAGTTGCTGCTTTGTTTGCGGCCCGCAAGCGACAAGCAACTCGCCATTATCAGCCAGTAAGTGCTGCAGGTTATCCCATAACTGCACAGGCGGAGCGACAGCCCGCGCGCAAATCACCGCAAATTGTTCGGGTAGTGCCGCCACATCAGACAGATCGCTGCTGGCCGCGGCAAGCTCTGAAGTGAAATCGCCCTGCAACGGGATGGCATTAGACAGCTTTAGTTGCGCCACCACCTGCGTAAGAAATCGGACCTTGCGTTCGCTGCGATCAAGCAGCACAAATTTTCGCGGCCTGTGCTCGATAGTGTCCCCTGCTCTATCAACTGCTCTATCCGTGAGAGCCAGAACCATGCCAGGTAGACCGCCCCCGCTGCCCACATCAAGTACCCAGGGGCTTGCCTTGGGTTGTGGCAAACACTTATATAGAAACAGCGAATCTTCTATGTGCCGCGGCCACAACCGATCGATGTCCTGCCGACCCACCAGATTTATTTTGCCATTCCAGCGCCTAAGGAGCGCGGCAAACTCGGCCAGTCCAGGGTCATCCTGCGGAATAAATCCTGCTGGCAGCACGCTGCCGTTAGCCCTGATGTTGTTGTTCCTCTAGCTCCGCTGCTTGCGTGACATCCTGAGTATCTGGTGATTTGAATTTTTGGGCGTGCACCATTATGAGCGACAAGGCTGCAGGTGTAATGCCAGGTACTCGCGCCGCTTTTGCAAGGCTGGCCGGTTTTACCGCCTGTAACTTCTCACGCAGTTCATTCGATAGTCCTTCGATGGTCGCATAGTTGAGGCGTTCAGGAATCCGAATGCTCTCGTGGCGCTTAACGCGATCGATCTCAACGTCCTGGCGTTTGATATAGCCTTCGTACTTGATTTCCACGCCGGCTTGTATCAACGCCCCATCGATATCTACACCCGCCTTTTCGGCAGCGGCTAGATCAAGTCCTTCCAAGAGCGGTTTAAGTGCAATCGCGTCTACCTTGGGTCGCTTTAGATAGTCAGTTGCCGGTTGATCTTTGCTTATTTTTTCACCAGTTGCGCTGGCCAACGTTCGCGCGAGATCACTATCCGGTCGCAAGTGACGCTTTTTAAGATGCGCGGTAATCGCATCAACTGTTTGACGCTCGCTGGTAAAAGTATCGTATTGATCGGCACCAACAAGACCGAGCTCATAGCCCTGTTTGGTCAGCCGCAGATCCGCATTGTCCTCGCGCAAGCGCAAACGGTACTCTGCGCGTGACGTGAACATTCGATAGGGTTCGTTGGTGCCCAGATTGATCAGGTCGTCTATGAGCACGCCAATGTAGGCTTCATCGCGACGCGGACACCAACTGGCTTTACCCGCAATTTTCAACGCCGCGTTAGTGCCAGCTAACAAGCCCTGTGCTGCTGCTTCTTCGTAACCCGTGGTGCCGTTTATTTGACCCGCGAAATACAGGCCGGCAATAACTTTGGTTTCCAGTGAATACTGTAAATCACGCGGATCAAAGTAGTCGTATTCAATGGCATAGCCAGGGCGGGTTATGTGCGCTTTTTCAAATCCCTTAATACTGCGCACCAGATTCATTTGCACGTCGAACGGTAGACTGGTCGAAATACCGTTGGGATAAAGTTCGCTGGCAGTTAGCCCTTCGGGCTCAACAAATATCTGGTGTTCGGTGCGGTCCGCAAAGCGCACAACCTTGTCTTCGATAGACGGGCAGTAACGTGGTCCAGTCCCTTCTATTTTTCCCGAGTACAGTGGCGAACGATCAAGCCCACTGCGAATGATTTCATGAGTAAGGGCGTTGGTATAGGTGATGTAGCAAGGCACTTGACGCGGGTGATCGGCGAGGGTCGAAAACTTCGACATAGTGGGTCGCGGTTCATCGCCTGGCTGTTGGCCCAGCTGGGAAAAATCTACCGTCCGCGCATCTATACGCGGTGGCGTGCCCGTTTTGAGTCGCCCAACATTCAGCGGCAATGCACGCAGCCGTTCAGCGAGCGCATTCGACGGTGCGTCCCCTGCCCTGCCGCCCTGCTGACGCTGCAGACCTATATGGATTTTGCCGCCAAGAAAAGTGCCCGTGGTTAACACGACAGCGCGTGCGCGGAACCTAAGGCCCATCTGGGTAACCACACCGGTTATGCGGTCATTAACCACTTCAAGATCCGTCACACTTTGCTGGAACAGGTGCAAGTCAGGCTGCGCTTCAATGACCTCGCGCGCTGCGTTGCGATACAGCACACGGTCCGTCTGCGCACGGGTTGCACGAACGGCTGGACCCTTGCGCGCATTCAACACTCGAAACTGGATCCCGGCTTTGTCCGTCACTCGCGCCATCATGCCGCCAAGTGCATCTATTTCGCGCACCAGGTGGCTTTTGCCAATACCGCCGATGGCAGGGTTGCAGGACATCTGCCCGATGGTGTCGATGGACTGGGTAAGCAGCAACGTGGCAGCGCCCATGCGCGCGGCGGCCAATGCTGCCTCGCAGCCAGCGTGTCCCCCGCCGATGACAATGACGTCATAGGCATCGGGATGCAGCTCGGGTGCGTTGCCGTCTGACGGGCTGGTGGTTAGGTTGCTCATAGCCGTAATGTGCCGGCGCGCCGATCTCTTGAGTGAATGGGCGGGCAAGTATACGGGATTAGGCCGCGCTCACTTGCCGATACAGAAGTTCGAGAAGATCTCACCCAGCAACGCATCCGTCGTGATTTCCCCACACACCGACCCAAGTTCGGCCTGGGCATGCCGCAAATGCTCCGCAACCAACTCCGCCCCAACGCCCTCGGCGATACTGTGTTGTGCATCTGTTAACCCCTGCGCCGCCGCATCCAGAGCCAGCAAATGCCGCGATCGGGCACTGTAGGTCTGCTCCCGGGTGGTTGTATCAACGCTTTCGTTTGAATCTATATTTCCAGATTTGCCGATGTATCCTGTTAATAACTCAACCAGAGCTGTGGTTAGCTGGGGGATGCCCTGCCCGGTTTTGGCGGATATTGAGTAAGTGAGTGCTTGCTTACTTTCTAGTTGTTTCGTTTTCGGGCTTTCCCGCAGGTCGATCTTATTGGCGATGATGACCACCGGTGCCAGGGAGGTGTCCGGAAACCCAACCGATCGTTCGGTATTTATTCGCCCTAATCTTTCCAACAAATAGCTGTGCGTCGCTGGGTCCGTGCAGTCATACACCCCAAGGATCAGATCAGCGCCTGCGGCAGCGTCCTGGGCCCGGCGCACACCCTCGGCTTCGATGGCGTCATCAGTCGCACGCAAACCCGCGGTGTCCACCAGCTCCACAGGAATGCCATCTAACAACAGCTGTTCACGCACCAGGTCGCGGGTGGTCCCGGCAATGTCCGTCACAATCGCGCGCGCTTCACCACACAGGCTATTGAGTACGCTTGATTTCCCGACATTAGGGGCACCAAACAGCACCAGGCGCGCACCTTCAGTCAGACGCACACCAGAGCGAGTGCGGGCCCGTATCGCCTCCACCTGGCCAATCAGATCGGTGAGCATTGCACTAACACCTGGCGCTGCCAGCAGTTCAATGTCTTCGTCTGGAAAGTCGATAGCGGCCTCCACCTGCACACGCAAGCGGACAAGGGTTTCCGACAGGCCATTCATCAGGTTTGAAAACTCGCCCTGCAAGGACCGAACGGCGGCTTTGGCAGCAGCTTCGCTGGCCGCGTTGATGAGATCTGCGACCGCCTCTGCCTGGGCAAGGTCCAGTTTGCCATTCAGATACGCGCGCTCACTGAACTCCCCTGGCCGAGCCATGCGCGCACCCGCCGCGAGCGCTGCACGAACCAGCGCATCCAGCATCACTGGCGAACCATGGCCCTGCAGTTCGACAACATCTTCGCCAGTAAACGAGGCGGGCCCGGGAAACGCTATCACCAGGCCCGTATCAAGCACGTTGCCTGAACCGTCACGAAACTTTGTGTAGTTAGCCAGTCGGGCAGGGAGTTCGGCGCGGTCGGTCAGCTTGCAGGCAATGTCGATTGCTGCCGGTCCCGAGAGTCGCACTACACCTACACCGCCGCGACCCGGCGCCGTCGCTATGGCAACAATGGTGTCGCTGTCTTGCATGGTGGTCGGGGTCGTGGGCATCAGCGCCCTAAGTGCTCGAGTTGTTAGCGCCTTCTACCTGCTTGTTGGTAAACCACTGTTGTGCCATGGACAGCACGTTGTTGGTTAACCAGTAGAGCACCAAGCCCGCGGGGAAGAACAGAAACAGCGCGGTGAACATAACCGGCATAAATTTCATAACCTTTGCCTGCATTGGATCTGCAATAGGTGGATTTAACATTTGCTGGAGATACATGCTGGCGCCCATAAGAATGGGCAACACAAAGAACTTATCCATCGCCGCAAGGTCGACGATCCAGGCAAAGAAGGGCGCCTGGCGCAATTCGACACTTTCAAACAATACCCAATACAGCGATAGAAAAACTGGCATCTGCAAAATCATGGGTAAGCAACCACCCAAAGGATTCACTTTTTCTTTTTTGTACAGCGCCATCATTTCTTGCGATAACTTTTGCCGATCGTCGCCATGCCGTTCTTGTAAGCGCTTCAATTGCGGAGCAACGCGTCGCATGTTCGCCATAGATCGAAAACTTGCTGCAGACAGGGGATAAAGAATTGCCTTAACCACAACGGTCAGCAAAATAATGGCAACGCCCCAGTTGCCAACTATGCCTTGCAGAAACGTAAGTACTTTAAACAGCGGAACCGCAAGCCACCAAAGAAATCCGTAATCGACCGTCAGATTCAAGTTCTCGGCCATGTCGCCAAGAATTTCCTGATCTTTAGGACCGACATAAAAACGGCTATGCCATTCACCGCTTGCGCCCGCGGCTACCGACTTTGCCGGACCAACAAAGCCTATGTTGTAGGTGCCGTCATTCTTCGGATTACCATAAAAACGATTGGTTTCTTCGGAGTTGGGCACCCATGCACTGATAAAATAATGCTGCAACATAGCTACCCAGCCACCATCCACCGTTTCCAACAATGGCGAATCATCCAGGTCTTCAAAGTCTACTTTTTCATAGCGCGATTCAGACGTGGTTAACGCTGCGCCTAAGTAGGGCTGTGGTCCCAGTGTGAACGAGGTTTCTCCCACCGCGGGTTTGCTGTCCCGTTTGATCTGGCCAAAAAAGCTGGCTTGAAAAGGCTCGGCTGTTGAGTTCTTTACCCGGTACGACACATCAATGGCATAACTGCCTTCTGTGAAGCGATAAATTTTCTCAACACCAAGTCCATTCACTGTAGTGTTTAAAACAACAGGCGTTTCACCCGTCACTTTAATTTCCGGCGCGCTCGCAGTGAAAACTGGACGCGCGCCACCTTTGTCGAGTCCGAGCAGACCACTCTGGGCAATGTAGGTTCGACCACCACTGCGATCCAGCAACGTAAAAGCTTCGTCGGGCTCGTCGAGGGTCACGGGGTATTGCGGCAGGCGAGTTCTGACAATGTCGCCGCCGTTCATATCGAGCCAAACTTCCAGCGTATCGCTAAAAACTTTAACCAGCTGCTTGTTGCCAGTGCTAGTTGCGGCACGGGGTTCCGGGGTAGTACTGCCCTGTGGAACAAGGAGACTCGCATCGGGTACATCGGAGTCAGAGGTTGCTGCGTTAACAGGAGCAAGCGAGGGCAAATCTGAGCCGGCGTTGGTGCCATTAACCGGCGGCAGACCGGTATCACTGCTAACCAGATCTGGCGTCGCGGCTACTCGATTGCGGGTTGCCTGGTCTCCGTAGTCATCGGTCCAGGCAAGTATCAATAAGTAGCCCGTCGCCGCCAGGGCGATCATCAGGATGAGACGTTGGAGTTCGGTGGGGATCATACCCTGGTCCTGTTAACTGCGACTTGTAGAGTAGGGGGAGTACAAGAATCGGAGTGCAAATGATCGTTGTGTGCTTCGAGGTCTGGCACCTCGTCAATTCCTCCAGCGCCCCATGGCCCACAACGCACGAGCCGTCGAAGCGCCAGCCAGCCACCTTTGATTGCGCCGAAGCGCTGGATGCTGGTTTGCGCGTAGATTGAGCAACTCGGGTAGTAACGACAACGAGAACCCAACAGCGGACTGATGAGAAGCTTATAGGCTTGCAGTGAACCCAGCAGCACCGTCAGCACCAGACCCTGTAGATAGCCCAGCAGCGCCTGCACGCCAGCAATCAGCCTGGGCGTTGTGGAAGGCAGCGACCAGGCGGCAGACCTGCCGCTAACAGCGGAACAGGATTCACGCGTGCACCTGGCATCACTACGCTTATGGGAATAAAGGTTGCTCATTAACTGGTTTGTGTGTCTGGCATGTGACTGGGGCGCTGCATTTTGCCGAACAACTGCCTCACTTCGCCAGCGCTAACTGCCTTCCCCGGGCGACCCAGCAGCCGAACGATAATATCGACGTTTGGCAGCTCCCCCTGCTGGCTTCTGAAACCTTCTCGAATCAGCCGTTTCAGGTGGTTTCGATCCACTGCGCGAGGTAGGTAGCGTTTCGCAATGATGAGTCCAAGGCGAGGATGGCAAAGCGTTAGGTTATTGATTTCGTTAGGGTTAGCTTCAGACGGTGCGGGCTTGTAAATCGCTTGCAGCACGCCGTGGGAACAGCGTTGGTTCGGGCGATCGAATACCCAATCAAACTGCGCTTTTATTCGTAGGCGATGGGAGGCAGGAAATCCGCCAGTGACTGACTTCAGACGGACAGCCGCTTGCGGCCTTTAGCGCGCCGAGCGTTAAGAACGTGGCGGCCGCCTTTGGTGGCCATGCGTGACCGAAACCCGTGGGTCCGCGCGCGCTTTATGGTGCTGGGCTGAAACGTTCTTTTCATTTGTCGCTCTTTCCGTGTGTGGCTCTTTAACCCCAGACTCTTAGGGGGGCGGGATTTTAAGGAGGTCCGGAAGAGGTGTCAAATAAGAGTTAAAAGCGTTTTTTCTGTCCTTTTGGCCCTCTTGAGAGGGCCCTTGAAGCATCTGCGTGAAGATTGTTGATTGTTATCTATTGGGTGTCGCGATCGTTGTGGACAGATGGGACAAGTGGCTGTTTTTGGTTGGGAAAGGAGCCCGTAAAACCGTGTGTAAAACCGCTGTAAGAGAGGGGGTGAAAGCTTGCATAAGTGGGTTACAAGCCCGCTGTTGTCCACACACCCGGAGGTTGCACAAACTTACCCAATGTTGCCCACAGTCAGACACACTAGCTACGCACAGGTTATCCACACCACATTTTGTCACGCCTGAATAAAGGTAAATTTTTTTTCTGGCGTAAGCGTTTGAATTTATAAGGGTTAGAAAAAATTGGCAAAAAATCAGCCGTTTTTTTTTGTTAACTGCGTAGCGCTTGTGGCCCAAAGGTGATTAGAATGGCTGCTCATTCAGGACACTTGTTGAACGGAAAAAACAGCGAATTAGTTAAGTTTTTCCGGTCTTTTTGTGGGTCGAAATTAGAGAAGCAGGTTACAAGAAACAGGTTACAAGAA
>CAZSYU010000021.1:0-8689 GCA_964611345.1 uncultured Pseudomonadales bacterium | reverse complement strand
AGGTTCTTGACTAAAAGGTTCTTCAATAAAAGGCTTATGCCAAGACTGTTTCGCGCGCTATGTATGGCTTCGCTAACGTCGGTTCATATCTGGTGATTCAGCGAATTGTGCAATGTTTGGATGGTCAAGCTCAGCTGAGTATGGTTTAGGCTGAGTTTGATTGTGCGGACTGGCCAATCGCCGGGTTAGCGCTGGGTGACAGCAGCTAGACAGCAGTAAGACGCTAATAAAACAGTAAGACAGTAGTAAGCAATACAGAAAAAAATCGGTCGTGCCGGGTGGGGATCAATTGCTGGATTCCAAACGATTGCCGGGCCAAGCTGATCTGTCGCGCGAGCGGCAGCTTTATAACAACCACTTTTTCCTTGGGGGATTCGCATAAGTGGAACGCGCGCTTTGGCGGCAGTGCATAGAGCTACTGCAGGATGAATTGTCAGCGGAAGACTTCAATACCTGGATCCGACCCTTGCAGGCTCGGCAAAGTGACGCAGGCGTAACGATATATGCGCCCAATCGCTATGTTGAGCGTCGAGTTACGGATAGTTACTTGCCTAAAATCACGCAGATGCTCGAATTGCTTGCGGCGCAGGATGAGATTTCGGCGGTAGAGATTCAGGTAGGCACTCTGGATGCCGCGGGTGAGAAGGCCTCTGAGCAGACATCAGATGTGGTCGCTGAGCTTGAGCAGGAATCAGCAGGTTTCTCCGTGGCTGCGCCCAACCTGTCTGCAGCGGAGGCAGCTGCGTTAGGATCCAGCGAACCTCTGCGAGCGGGGCGGCACCAGGAGTCGGCGCTCAACAGTGGCTACACCTTTACCAATTTTGTGGAAGGCAAGTCGAACGAACTTGCGCGGGCGGCTGCCAGCCAGGTCGCAGCAAATGCCGGCGTCGCTTACAACCCATTGCTGCTGTATGGCGGTGTGGGGTTAGGCAAGACTCATCTGATGAACGCCATTGGTAATGACATTCTCAAAACGCAACCGACGGCGAGCGTGGTTTATTTGCACTCCCAGCGCTTCGTGCAGGACATGGTTCGCGCGCTGCAAACCAACACCATGCAAAGCTTTGTCGACTATTACAAAGCCATTGATGCGCTGTTGATTGACGACATTCAGTTTTTTGCCAACAAACTGCGTTCACAAGAAGAATTTTTTCATGTGTTCAATGCGCTGCTTGAAGGTGGCAAGCAGATGGTGCTGACCTGTGATCGGTATCCGCGCGAAATTGAAGGCCTTGAAGAACGTTTGCAGTCCCGATTTGTGTGGGGCTTGACCGTAGAGATGGAGCAGCCCGATCTCGAAACCCGGGTGGCTATTTTGATGAAAAAGGCCGAGCTTGATGACGTGATACTTGGCCAGGACGTAGCGTTTTATATAGCAGAACGCGTCCGATCGAACGTTCGGGAGCTTGAAGGTGCGCTGCGTCGGGTGGAGGCAAACGCAAGCTTTACCGGGCAGGAAATCACGATTGAGCAAGTAAAGGTCGCGTTGCGCGATTTGTTTGCGGTGACGGAACGACTCATCAGTATTAATAATATTCAGCGCATTGTGGCTGAGTATTATCAGATAAAGCACGGCGACATGCTGTCGAAGCGCCGCACTCGAACGATTGCACGACCTCGACAGATGGCGATGTTCCTGGCCAAAGAGCTAACTAACCATTCGTTGCCAGAAATTGGCGATGCGTTTGGCGGCAGAGATCACACAACAGTGCTGCACGCGTGTCGCAAAATCACTGAGTTAAAGGAACGCATGCCAGATCTGGCGGAAGACCATCGAAACCTAAGTCGTCTGCTGACGGGTTAGGGTCTTTCTACCTACCTACAGGTAATTCTGCGCGATGCATGTGACCCTTTGGTAGCAAGCTTTGGCGTTCATCTTTGGTGTTGAATAGGGGTTTGGTGTAAAACTGTTTTATGAAACTTGAAACTACGCGCGAAGCGTTGCTAAAGCCGCTGCAACTGGCCTCCGGGGTGGTTGAACGCCGGCAAACATTGCCCGTGCTTGCCAACCTGTTGGTGGTGGCGGAGAACGGTACGCTTACTCTGTCTGGAACCGACCTGGAAGTAGAAATTCAGGCCAGCGTGACAGAGGGCGTAGATATTAAGGCCGAGGGCCGAGCAACATTGCCTGCGCGCAAGCTGGTGGACATCTGGCGCTCGTTGCCAGAGGGTGCTGCGGTGTCTATTTCGGTAGATGGCACCAAATCGATCGTTCGTTCGGGTCGTAGCCGATTCACTCTTGCCACCTTGCCGGCCGCGGATTTTCCCAGTGTCGAGGGCGGTGACTCGACCGTTGAACTGGAACTTGAGCAGCCTCAGCTTAAGCGCTTGATCGACCAGGTTAGCTTTTCCATGGCCCAACAGGACGTTCGGTATTTTTTGAACGGCATGTTTTTGGAGATTGACAGCGACGGTCTGCGCACGGTCGCAACCGATGGCCATCGCCTGGCCCAGGCGACCCTGGCAGGGGTTACCCGGGGAGCCACAGCCTGCGATGCCATTGTACCGCGCAAAGGGGTGGGTGAGCTGTCCCGGCTGGTCTCTGACAGCGATGCCAAGGTGACACTGGCCATAGGAAAGGGCCACCTGCGGGCCACACAGGGTGAGTACACACTAACCACCAAGTTAGTTGACGGACAATACCCGCCCTATAAAAAGGTGATCCCCCAGGGTGCGGATCAGGTCTTGATCGGCGATCGCGAGACCCTGCGGCAGGCATTTTACCGGGCTGCGATTCTATCGAATGAGAAGTATCGTGGCGTACGGCTAACCTTTGCCAAGGATTTGCTCACCATTCAGGCCAATAATCCGGAACAGGAAGAGGCTGAAGAATCAGTGGCCGTCGACTACTCGGGTGATGCCATCGAAATAGGCTTTAACGTCAGCTACCTGCAGGACATTATGGGCGTAATCAACACCGATTCGGTCCGGATATCACTGACGGATGCGAACAGCAGTGCACTGTTGGAAGCGGATGGCGAAGACGACGTGCTCTACGTTGTTATGCCGATGCGTCTCTAGCTGATAGTCCGCGAGCTGGTTTCGTACCGGGAGTAGCACCAGTGCACATCAAAGCGCTGGAGATCGACAGTCTGCGAATACTCTCCGAAGTCCGGTGCGAGCTCGATGCTGCCACCAATCTTTTTCAAGGCGCCAATGGTGCGGGCAAGACCGCGTTGCTGGAAGCGGTACATTTGTTGGCTACCGGACGATCGTTCAGGCCAGGTGGTCCCCGGGGGCTCATTCGTCACGGCGACTCTACGCTGCGAATTCGGGCGCAACTCGATTCCGGCCTGTGGCTCGCATTGGAGCGGGCAAGCCAGGGCGGCTTTCGCGCCCGGCGCGGTACGGATGCGGTGCGCCGAATGTCTGATCTTGCGAAAGAGCTGCCGGTCCAATTACTGCTACCCGACGCTGCGGAGCTTGTTTTTGGGGGCCCAGGCGAGCGACGCAGCGCTTTGGACTGGGGTTTGTTCCACGTGGAACACGATTTTCGCGAAATCTCCCGGGATTTCGCCCAGTCGGTGAAGCAACGCAATGCCCTACTGCGCAAATCCCAGCTTGGCGATGTGCGCCCTGACCGGGAGCTCGCGCCCTGGACGGACAAGGTAGCAAGCCTCGGCGAGGTGCTTTCTGGCTTGCGCTCTACCTATGTCGAACGCCTCATCCCCATCTTTGCCCAGACCCTGCAGACCCTAAGTCCGGCGCTCGAACTCAACATCGATTACCAGCCCGGCTTTGAGCCGGGCCAGCTCCGCAAGCAGCTCAACGAGGACACCTTGCGCGAAGTTAAGCTAGGTACAACGCGCTATGGTCCGCACCGCGCGGACCTGAGAATAAGGGTGCTCGATCGCGCTGCGGGCTCGGTATTATCGCGCGGACAGGGTAAAATAGGGGCGTTCGCGTTGCGGTTGGCCCAGTCTCAGGATTTGCTGGATCGTACCGGGATTGCCCCAGTGTTCCTGGTTGACGACGTTGGGGCAGAACTCGATAAAGAGCACAACCAGCGGCTCTTTGAATTCTTGCGGTTGTTGCGCAGCCAGGTGTTGGCGACAACCGCATTGGAACAATTGCCCTGGGGGTCCAGCTGGCAATTGTTCCACGTGGAACAGGGTGTCGTGCAAGCGCGTTGACCCTGTGCAACTGACTACCTGTTTGGCTAATTTCGGAGCATAGATGTCTAAAGATAACGTCCCACCAGAAGACGGTAGCGACTACGACTCAGACAGTATCAAGGTCTTAAAGGGTCTGGATGCGGTTCGAAAGCGGCCGGGCATGTACATCGGCGACACGGAAGATGGCACTGGGTTGCACCACATGGTGCAAGAACTGGTGGATAACTCCATTGATGAGGCGCTGGCGGGCTTTTGCGACGAGGTCAAGGTCACGATCCATGCCGAAGAAGCGGTCACCGTTGAGGACAATGGGCGTGGTATTCCGACCAATCTGCACCCAGAAGAGAAGGTGTCGGCCGCTGAGGTCATTATGACCACGCTGCATGCGGGCGGAAAATTCGACGAGAACAGCTATAAAGTATCGGGCGGATTGCATGGTGTGGGCATTTCGGTTGTAAATGCGCTGTCTAAAGAGCTTCGACTCACCATTCGTCGCGAAGGCAAGGTGCACCAACAGGTCTACGTCCATGGGGTGCCCCAGGAGCCTTTGAAGGTGATTGGCTCCACCGAACGGCGGGGCACCGAGTGCTATTTCAACCCGTCGGAAGATACCTTTGGGGACATCAAGTTTCACTACAGCATTCTTGCCAAACGCCTTCGGGAGCTGGCGTTTTTGAACTCGGGCGTGAAAATTGTGCTGCACGATGAGCGCAGCGGTGAAGGTGAGACGTTCTTTTATGAAGGTGGGTTGCGAGCCTTTGTGGAATTCCTCAATGAGAGTAAAAACCAGGTCAACGAAGTCTTTCACTTCTCGACCCAGCGGGACGATGGCGTTGGCGTGGAGATTGCCATGCAGTGGAACGATGGCTTCCAGGAACAGGTGTTCCCTTACACGAACAACATTCCCCAGGGCGATGGCGGTACGCACATTGCCGGGTTTCGAGCTGGCTTAACACGCACCCTGAACAATTACATCGAACGAGAAAATGCGGTCAAAAAAGCCCAGATCCATACCACTGGCGATGATGCGCGGGAAGGTCTGGTGGCGGTTGTCAGCGTTAAAGTGCCGGATCCGAAGTTCTCCTCCCAGACCAAAGACAAGCTGGTCTCCAGTGAGGTTAAAACCGCGGTTGACCAAGAGTTAAGCAAGTATTTTGCCGAATACCTCGACGAAAAACCGAATGATGCAAAGATACTTGTCGCCAAGATGATAGATGCGGCCAGAGCCAGAGAAGCTGCACGCAAAGCCCGCGAGATGACCCGGCGCAAAGGAGCGCTCGATATTGGCGGTTTACCGGGCAAGCTCGCGGACTGCCAGGAGAAAGACCCAGCCCAATCCGAGATTTATCTGGTGGAAGGTGATTCTGCGGGTGGCAGCGCCAAACAGGGGCGCGACCGTCGCACCCAGGCGATTTTGCCGCTGCGCGGAAAAATTCTGAACGTGGAGCGCGCGCGCTTCGACAAAATGCTGTCATCGAATGAAATTGGCACTCTGGTGACGGCGCTCGGTTGCGGCATCGGGCGTGACGATTTTGACCCCGACAAGCTGCGTTATCACCGCATCATTATCATGACCGACGCAGACGTTGACGGCTCGCACATTCGTACGCTGTTGCTGACCTTTTTCTTTCGGCAAATGCCGGAGCTTATCGAGCGCGGACACATTTATATTGCGCAGCCGCCGCTGTACAAAATGAAACGCGGCCGCCAGCAACAATATTTAAAAGACGAAGCCGAACTGGACGACTACTTTTTACAGCACGCACTCGAAGGCGCGAAGTTGCACGCCAATGCACAAGCGCCCGCGATGCAAGCTCAGGCACTCGAAGAACTTACGCGTGAATACTCCCACGTGGTTAATCGGCTCACCAAGATCGACCGCACTTACCCTGCTGAAATTACTGAGCGTTTCCTCGCACTGCCGGTACTCGATCGTGACGGGCTGGCGAATCGTTCCACGGTTGAAACCTTTGCGGCTGCGCTGCAGGTGGAACTCGACAAACTGGAAAGTGCTGAAGCTGCGCAATACAAAGTGAATGTTGAAGAAGATAAAGAACAGTCACTGTTCTATCCCGTTGTTACGCTGATCAGCCGCGGCATTACAGAACAGGTTGTTTTCAACGAGCGCTTCTTTCGTTCGGTTGATTATCAGTTGGTCACAGCGCTTGCGACCAAGCTTGATGGCTTACTTGAAGAGGGTGCATTTGTGCAACGCGGCGAGCGGCGCGAAGACGTTGCGTACTTTGGTGAGGCAGTTGACTGGCTAAACGCGCAGGCACGACGCAACGTGGAGATTCAACGCTACAAAGGTCTGGGTGAAATGAATCCGGATCAACTCTGGGATACAACAATGGATCCGGAGGTGCGTCGCATGCTGCAGGTCACCATCGATGATGGCATTGTAGCCGATCAAATGTTTAGCACGTTAATGGGTGATCAGGTCGAACCGCGACGCGAGTTCATCGAGACCAACGCGCTGTCGGTGGTTAACCTAGACGTTTAAAACCACGGCCGGCTCGACGGTTTCCAATTCTTCGAGTTCGCGCATATTCTGCGCCAGCCATGCCTGTGCCTCAGCATTTATTTCGCGTGAGCTCTTGGCTTCGGTAGCTATTAACGGGCTTAGCCGTAAAGTAATTGTGCCGCCGTTTTTCTTGAACTGATGCGCGGGCCAAAACAACGCCGCGTTATGTGCAACCACCAATACCGGGCTTTTTGCAGCTCTTGCAAGTGCTGCTCCACCAGGTTGAAAACTGCGTTCTTCGCCCAATGGCGCGCGAGTGCCTTCAGGAAAAAGTACTACCCAAATATTATTGGCTAATCGATCCGTGCCTTGCCGGATAAGATCGCGCAAACTCTTTCTCGGATCACTGCGGTCGATAGCAATAGGCCGCAAGGTACGAAACGCCCACCCGAAAAAGGGAATGTTTAAAAGTTCACGCTTTATCAGTGTGGCTTGCGGCTTAAAGAGTTGCTGGACGAATAGGGTTTCCCAGGTACTCGAGTGCTTTACGAAAACCACACAGGGTCGATCGGGAAGTTCACCTTCTATGTTGGTCGTTATCCCGCACGTTACCTTGAGCCACCAGATCACAAATCCGGTCCAGCGTCGTACGATGAAGTCGAAGCGGGTTTCGTAACTCATAAAGGCGGCACCCAGCAAGCTCAGGGTGCCCCACAAAACTGTAACCACAACATAACCGGTGTAAAAAAGCGCGGATCGAATCATCAGGACTGCAAGTTTAACCGGGAAATGAGCGCGGTGGCCTGACTAAGATCATCTACAACATGTTCAATACCCAATGCCCGAGTCGCCGCTTCATTCTTGCGGGTATGTTCAGCGCTTTTCCCGGAGCGTACCAGTATGCCGCCGCAGCCCGCGGCAATGGCGGCGGCCATGTCTTTCGAGGAGTCACCAATAAACAGCGTTGCCTCTGGCGCCACCTGCAATTCGGCCATGGCATCTGTGAGCATGGCCGACGCAGGTTTGCGACACGCACAATTAGTGGCCGGCCCATGGGGACAATAGCGCCACAGATCGATGTGACCACCTGCTGCGGCAAGTTCTGTCGCAAAGCGCACATGAATAGTGGCTAGATCACGCGGGCTGAACAGTCCCCGGCCTATTCCGGCTTGATTGCTGCACAGGGCAACATAAATTCCGGCGGCATTGAGAGCGGCAATCGCACTGAGCGAGCCCGGAATCGGACGCCATTCGGCGGGCGATTTGACGTATTCGGACGAATCGAAATTCACCACCCCATCTCGATCCAGTAACACCAACCGCGTTGGCTTTCGGGTACAGTCATCAGCCATTGCGCGGCAGGCTAGAGGAAACGACCTGTGCGGTCAAAAAATAAAACAAACGCGGCTCACAGGCGTAGAAAACGTTGCGGGTGGTGCGAGAACGATGCGTTGTATATGGCTTACCACGACGAAGAGTGGGGCGTGCCTATGTTTGATGCGCGTGCGCTGTTCGCACTTTTGCAACTAGAAGGTATGCAGGCTGGACTAAGCTGGATCACGATATTGCGCAAGCGAGCCCACATGACCAAGGCCTTCCTGAAGTTTTCCCCGACGGCACTTGCCCGCAAGGGGCCGGACCTGATGCCGGTGTGGCTTGAAGATGCGGGGCTTATTCGCAATCGCGCGAAGCTTGGCTCGTTGATTACCAACGCGGAAGCTTTTATTGCTTATGAGAAGTCTTCCGGCCGTGGCGCATTTTCTGACTTGCTGTGGAGCTTTGTTGACCACAAACCTCAGCAAAACAGTTTTAAGACTTTGCTTGAGGTGCCAGCAGAAACCCGGGCGAGCAAGGCCATGTCCAAACGCTTGAAGGCGCTGGGTTTTCGGTTTGTTGGTCCCACAATCTGCTATGCGTTTATGCAAAGCGCGGGCATGGTAAACGATCACATCCATGGCTGTTATCGGCGTGCGGAGTGCCGTCAACTGGCCAAAGCGGGCAATAAGAAGCAGTGCTAAACAGGGTGACAATAGCGTGATTTCTTCGTTGCTTGGCGCCCTGCTGCGGCTGCTTGCCATGTTGCCGCGGCCACTGAGTCGCCGTGTTGGTG
>CAZSYU010000020.1:36411-55246 GCA_964611345.1 uncultured Pseudomonadales bacterium | reverse complement strand
CGGCTAAGAGAAAGACGGCTAAGAGAAAAGCGACGACCAAAGCCAGGAAGTCGGCAAGAAAGATCAAGAAGCGGATCACTCGCTCTCGCAAAAAGAGGTAGATCAACCTCGTTCATAGCGCGTCCATCCGGGCGCGCTTCGAAAGCCCCAGAACAGGCGTCGCCACAAGGCGGCGCTGCAGGTGGCTTACCCCCTACCCCTTTAGACCAATTTAGACCCTGCTGGCTGTTTAGCCGCGGTTATTTTGCCTCGCCCGCTGGGCCGCAAAAGCCCGGGCAATCGCACTATTCAGCCCTGCTGTTGAGTAGGGTTTGGCGACGTAGTTCAGACTTTGCTCGGGGTCATCCAGAACCCCCAAATCAGGCACCAGTACCGGCAGATCTGGTCGACACGCATAGATTCGATCAAGCAGCACGTGCGAATCAGCTACGCCTGTATCCAACAGCACAATCTCAACACTGGGATCCGTCTCGAGAATATCCACCGCATCTGCTTCCGTGAGTGCACAGGACACACGATGCCCCAATTCTTGCAGCAGGCTTTGGCCGACCGCTCGCACCCCTGGCACGGCTTCCAACATCAACACATGACGCGGCACCATGGGCTCGGGAACGCCCGGCCGCGGCGCACTGGATTGGGTTGCAGGCAGTGCGGGCAGGCGGAGCGTCACAACGAGACCTGAGCGCCAATCGCCGTGCATCTCCATGTCACCACCGTGCTCGCGCAACACGTGTCGCGCTGCCGCCACCGAGGAACGATTGCTAGCACTCGCCTGCTGGTTTGGACGAGCCTTGCCCAGGGTGCTTTCCAGGGTATTGCCCAGTACAGAATTGGCATTGGTACGCACCCGAATCACCAGTTCTTCGGCATGCCGCCGTTCGACCTTGCGCAAAGCAACCTCGACTTCGCCAGGCCGGTGATCAAACGCATCAGCCACACGCAAAACAGACGAAACCATGATCTCTTGTAGTTGTGCACGGTTACCGCTCACCAGCGGCAGATTAGGTTGAGTAGTTATCTTCAAGTGCAAGCCGCGCGGCAACGCAGATTCGAGGAGGCTCGCAATACCATAAAGCTCTGCTCGCAAATCGAGTCGCGCAGAGCCAGTAACAACCCCGCCAGAGAAGGCTACAAGCTGACTGCTGAATAGCTGCGCTTTCTGGCTCTCCGCTAAAAGTGCCTGCAAATATGGGCGGGCGACATGGTTACGGTCGAGCTTCTGCTCTGCCAGCTCAGCGTTGCCCTGAATGCCCGTCAGTATATTGTTGAAGTCATGACCGATACCGCCCGCGATTCGGGTCAGACTGTCCATCACATTGATGCGATCCCGCAGTTCCTGCTCGCGCCGCAGATCCTTAAGTGCATACAGAAAGCAGAAAGGTACTCCGAAGGTCATGGCCAACAACGGGACCAAGGTATCGGTTATCTGGAAGTGCCAGGCTATGCCGGCCATTGCTGACAGAAACGCTACCGGCACTACCATACCCGTCAACTTAAAACTCGACACAAACCGCGGCACCGAACCACCAACGATAAGCGCACCCAGCACCGCACCCGTCACCCATAACTGCGGCAACAGGGCACAGCAAACAACCACGGCCAGCAGATCAACGCAGGTTTGCACGGGCAAGCGATGTGTTGGGGTCGCCCAGAGATCAAGTAGTAGACCAAGCGGTGCCCAACCCAGGATCAATAGCAGGCCAACCGCTTGCGAGTGAGTGCCTAACTCGGGGCGGGCAAGCACCAGCACGCCAAGCACAATCGTTCCGCACAGCCGCCCCAAACGAAACAGAGTTTCCTGCTCGAAGCCTCCCACTTTATTGCGGGATTCCTCTTTTTTGGTTGCGGATGCTAGTGGGTAATACGCCATGGCTAAAATACTAATGCTATTGATCAACAAAAGCGCACGTTTAGGCGCCTTAGAACGTAAACTTACGCGGTTGACAGTCGCGAACTAACCAAACAGTTGTTTAATGGATCCTATTAGCCAGGGCGTTCTGGGCGCCGCAGCCGCACAAACTCGCAGCCAGGGCGCCAGTGCCAAATTTCCCGCTGCAACCGCGCAGGCTGGCCCAGCCCAACCCGAAAAGACGCGCACTGTGCTGTGGCTTGCGGCGATGCTTGGTGCTTTCAGCGGTATGGCGCCAGACATCGATGTATTTATTAGCTCCCGCACTGACCCCCTGCTGTTTCTGGAGTTTCATCGTCAGTTTACCCATGCGCTTGTGTTTATCCCGATCGGGGCGCTGGTGTGCGCGGGCCTTGCCCACTATTTTGTGCGGCATCGTCTGCCTTTTAAGAGCACCTATCTGTTTTGCTTTTTCGGCTACGCCACTCATGCGCTGCTCGATGGCTGCACCAGTTACGGCACCCAACTGTTCTGGCCGTTTTCCAGTGAGCGTGTCGCCTGGAACAACGTGTCGGTTGTTGACCCCCTGTTCACAGTGCCCGCTATTGTGCTGGTGATAACAGGGGTACGGCGCAACAGCCAGGTTTTTTCTTACGTGGCGCTCGGCTGGATGCTTGGCTATCTCTTACTGGGTGTCGTGCAGCGCGACCGCGCGCTGGCGTTGGGCATGGAGGTCGCCGCCGCGCGCGGTCACCAACCGGTAAGCCGGTTAGAAGTAAAGCCCAGTTTCGGCAACCTGCTGCTGTGGAAGTTGGTGTACGAATATCGCGGGCGCTATTACATCGATGGCATTCGCACCGGCACAGCAGTGACACATATTGCCGGCGAGAGTGCCGCGAAGCTGGATGTACCTACGCACCTGCCCTGGCTCGACTTAACCAGCCAGCAGGCCAAAGATATTGAGCGATTTCGTTGGTTCAGCGATGACTTTCTCGCGCTCGACAAATACCATCCGCACGGCATAGTCGACGTGCGCTATTCAATGCTGCCTAACGAGGTGCGCGGTATGTGGGGCATCGCTCTGGAACAATCCGCAGCCGTTGATCAACACGTTGGCTACTACAGCGACCGTACCCTTGAGCCTGAGCGGCGGCAGCGGTTTTTTCAGATGCTATTTACTGCGGACTAACTACTCCTTTGAAGTTTCGAAATTTACGCCTCTACAAGCTGACCAGCGATTGGCCTGGCAGCGAGCAAGACCTGTCCGATGCGCTCACAGATGGTGAGTTCGCTCCCTGCGGATCCCTGGCAGAGCGCAGCCTTGGTTGGGAGCCCCCGGCTGCTGAGCTGCCGGAGATGTTCGCCCGCCGTGTGGCGGGCGCCGACTTATTGCGCTTGCGCCATCAACAGCGTCTGCTGCCCGCTGCGGCTGTTAAGGAGGCGTTGGAAGATCGCCTCAAGGAGTTTGAAGAACGCATGGGGCAGCCGGCCACGGCCCGCGAGAAGCGCGAGCTAAAGGAAGAAGTGGAAACCAAACTGCTGCCCCAGGCGTTACTCAAGTCAGACCGAATTCACGGCTTTTATATCGAGGCGGACAAGCTGCTGGGTGTAGACACTGCCTCGGATGCCGAGGCCGAACGATTTCTCGACCAACTGCGTGCCGCACTGGGTAGCGTGGCTGCTGTGCCACTGGAGTTCTCGCGCCCTACGGGTGAGTTGCTGCATTCGATCTTTTTAGGCACCGGCCCGGACGAGTTTCGCATTGGGCGCGAATGTCGTATGCAAGACCCGGACACGCCCGGCTCGAACGTCAGTTGGCTGCAAATGGATCTGGCAGACCCTTTGGTACGCAAGCACGTCCGCGAGGGTTTGAAACTCGAGCGCCTCGGCATTGAGTTCGATACGTCACTGTCGTTTACCCTCGACAGCAACAACGTGCTGCGCAAACTGAAACTGCTGGGGCTCGACAGCGAAGACGACATTCCTGAAGAAAGCGCCCTGGCCAAACAGGACGCCGACTTCGCATTAACCGTCGGCGCCGTAAGAAGGCTCTACGCTGCGCTCAAGAAGGCTCTGTCTACGGGTTAAAGCTTCGGAGATAAGACTAGGGGTTAAGCACCGACGGGCTCGTCGGACCGTGCCAGAGCCGTTTTAAACCCGCCTTGGCCTCTGCCGCGATCAGCGTGTTGATAGGCACCAGTATCAAGGTAACCATGGTAGCGAATATAATGCCGTAGGCCAGCGATATGCCCATCGGAATCAAAAACTGGGCGGTTGTCGATTTCTCACTCAGCATGGGCAGCAACCCAAAGAACGTGGTTAAAGAAGTCAGCATGACCGGACGAAAGCGCAACGTGCCGGCGTTTAGCACCGCCTCCAGGCGCGTTTTTCCGGCGCGCAATTGCTGATTAATGCTGTCGACCAGCACTAACGAATCGTTCACCACCACACCAGTCAGCGCAAGTAACCCCATCAAGCTCATCATCGATAGCGTATAACCCAGTAGATAGTGCCCCAACACGGCGCCAATAACGCCAAACGGAATAACGCTCATTACGATAAGCGGTTGGGTGTAAGACTTGAGTGGCAACGCCAACATGCAGTAGATGGAAAAAAGAGCCAGTATCAACCCCCACTGCAAACTGCCAAAAGACTCTCGCTGTTGCCGGGCTTCACCTTCCATGACGTAGCTGACATCCGGGTATTGCAGCAACAACTCATCCACAAAGGTTGTGATGTCACGCTGTAACACCGTCATGTTGGTGTTTTCTTTTTCTACGTCAGCCGTCACATTGACAGTGCGATAACCATCGATGCGGTTAATCACACTCGGACCCGCACCCGAGGTTAGGCTGGCCACCTGATCGAGGGGCACCTGGGCTCCCGTTGGTGTGCTGATCAGCATCTCGCGCAGCGCATCAAAGCTTGCTCGCTCCTCCTGCGGAAACCGCACCAACACTCGAATGTCGTCGCGCCCGCGCTGTATTCGTTGTGCCTGCGCCCCCGCGTAGGCGTTGCCGATCTGACCAATAATGTCGCTGCGGGTCAGACCCAGCGCATACCCCTGCTGGGTAACCTCAACGCGCAACTCTTCCTTGCCATCCGACAGCGTGTCCGCAATTTCAAAAACCGTCGGATACTCCGTGAGGTGCCGCTTTATTTCGTCGGCCACAAGCGACAGCGTCTCAAGCGAGTTACCTGAGAGCTGCACGTCAACCGGATCGCCAAAGCGAAAGAACCCGGAGCGAAAGGTAAGCGTCTCAGCCCCGGGAACTTGGCCAATCGCGCGGCGCCACTCGTTGATCAGGTTATTCACATCAACCTGTATCGTGCGCTCCTCTGGCGCAACCAGCTCAAACTGCACGCGTCCAAGGTGGGCACCGCGCGTACCGAACTGCGAGCCCGTTGTTGCCAGCACGTGCTTGATCATGCTCTGCCCCGACTCGGGATCGGTATACTTGTCTTGCAGCTCTTGCGCCACCTCCACAATGCGTTTTATGTGTCGGTCTGTGACCTTAAACGGCGAACCAACAGGCATGGCCAACGACGCCGTTACCGACTCAAATACGACAGACGGGAAAAAGGTAAACCGGGTCCAGCCGCTCATGATCAGGGCCAGCACGATGAGCAGCCCGCCAATAAAGCCCATCAAGGTGACATAGCGAAACTCAATCGCCCGGGCAAGAAACGGCCGATAAACGGCAAGCACGGTGCGCTCAAACCCATCAGAGAACCGACGTTGCAATCGTTGCACGACGTTGGGTTCGCTCTTTTCATCTTCGAGCGCGAGGTTTTTCAAATGTGCCGGCAGGACAAATTTTGATTCGATTAACGAGAACAGCAACACCGGCAGCACAACCAGCCCGATCTGCCCCAGGATTGTGCCAAAGCGACCCTCGATAAACGCCAGTGGCAAAAACGCAACCATTGTCGTAAGCACACCAAAGGTAACTGGTACCGCAACATCATGCGTGCCTTTAATCGCGGCATCTATTCCCGCCTCACCTTTTTGCAGGCGTTGATAAACGCTTTCGCCCGTGACAATCGCGTCGTCTACTACAATGCCGAGCACCACAATAAAACCAAACACACTCATTAAATTGAGCGTGATGCCCATGTACGGCATGAGAAACGCAGCCCCTAGAAAGCTAACAGGGACACCAATAAACACCCAAAACGCAATCGCCGGTCGTAAAAACAGCGCAAGCAGTCCCAACACCAGAATTCCGCCATATATGCCACTCGACACCAGCACACCAAGACGATTCTTCAACTGCTGCGCGTCATCGTCCCAGTAAGTTAGCTGCATGTTCACTGGCAAACTCGACTGTTTGCTCGCTACATAGCCATGAACAATTTCGGAAATCTCCAGAGCGCTCTGGCCGCCCGTGCGATCAACCTGAATCTCAGCCGCTGGCAAGCCGTTAAACTTCGCATCAACGGCGTCTTCCTCAAAGCCGTCAATCACCCGCGCAACGTCAGCGACCCGAATGATGCTGCCATCGGCGTTACTCTTGACCACAATCGACTCAAACTCATCCTTGCGGTAGGCCTGGCCTTTGCTGCGAATAAGAATATCGCCACCACGGGTTCGTAAATTGCCCGCCGAATCGTCCAGCGAACTGTCTCGCACCGCGCGCGTCACTTCCTCAATGGTCAACTGGGCGTCACGCAGCCGGTCTTGTGACACTTCAATGACAATCTGGTAGTCGCGTACCAGCCGCAGCGTAGCCAGTGAAATCTCTGGCTGGCGCAATAAATCATCACGCACCCGCTCGGCAAAGGTGCGAATCTCTTCTTCGGAATAAGGTCCGGCTACGACTACCGAGATCACACCATAACTGCGCTGCGCCAGACGAATAACTGGACGCTCAGCCTCAACAGGAAACGTGTTGATAGCGTCTACGCGCGACTTGACTTCATCCAGTACGTCGCGGGGGTCGTAGTCGGCGTCTACTTCAATAGTGGTTCGCGAGCTACCTTCAGCAGAGCGACTCGAAATCCTTTCGATCCCTTCCAAACCTTCCAGTGCCTCTTCAACCCGCACCGCAATGCCTAACTCTGCATCTTCTGGCGTGGCACTACGCAGCGTGACTGCAACAGAAATTTGGTCCGGGTCAGAGCTGGGAAAGATCTCAACCGCCATCTCATTTGCAATCGAGTTCACGCCAAGCAGCACAACGGTGATCAGCAACAGGTTGGCGGCAACACTGTTTCTGGCAAACCATGCAATCATTGCGCATCTCCTGCGCGCGCCTGGGCGCGTCGTTTTTTAGCGTGCGCCTCACCAACCAGGTTACCTTTCGAGCCACCTATTACCCGCACTGGTAAACCCGAGGTCACCTGCCCTAGGGGAGTGGTGACGATCTGATCACCAAATTCAACGCCGCTGCTTACCAGCGCTTCGGATTCGTTTTGCCAATCGAGGGTAAGATCTCGGCGCGCGAGCACGCCCTCTTCAACCACATACAAAAAACTGTTCTGGTAGATGGCTTCAACAGGTATCACCTGTGCTTGGAGGAGCTTGCGTCCACCAAGGTTAGCTGTCACATACTCACCAATCTTCAGCGGGCGCTTGCCAGTAGTTGCCGAAAAGGGTTCGTCAACTTGCGCTATCACATGCAATTGGCGTGCGGCAGTATCAATTGCACCCTCCGTGCGCACAATCTTGCCCAGCCAGGTCTGGCGCTCACCAAGTTCGGACACGATCTCGACATCGGGCAGGTATTGCTTGTCGTTCGAACCCTCCGGCAAATCAAAAAATTTCAGATCGGCGTTTCTCAGCGGCAAACGCACCTCAACAAAGTCGGTGGCGTAAACATCGGCCAATGGTGTACCCGCGTTGACCACCTGGCCCAAATCCACCTGCTGCTGCAGTACCCGACCATCGTAGGGTGCACGCACGGTCGCCCGCTCAAGGTCGAGACGCGCCTTGACCAGGCCAGCGCGCGCAGAAGCAAGCCGGGCCTCGGCCGCGGCAAGTTGCGGGGCACGCAACACCAGCGAATTTGGTTCGCCCGTATTACCCAATCGCTGCCAGTCGCGTGCCGCCTGTTCTGCGCGCGCCTGTTCTTCTTCGATGCTCTGCTGGGCATCTGCGACCGCCGCCTCACTGATGCTGACGTTAACTTCAAAGTCGCGTGGATCAATTACCAGCAGCACATCGCCTTTACTGAAAAATCCGCCGTCGGCAAAGTTGTCGCTCACCTCGAGAATCTGCCCGCCTACCTGGGCAACTAGCGCAGTTCGAGTGCTGGGCTGCACCGTACCAAAGCTTGCGAGCTGGACCTGATAGGCGCTGGGGACCAACTCAAACACCTCAACACTCATGGCGCGCGTCGGCGGCGGCCCACCGCGCTGTCCTTCCGGAGGGTTTTGCAGGATAAGCCACGCTCCACCCGCAAACAGCACAATCACAATAAGGGCCAGTACTACTTTTCTCACGGCCGCAATTCTCCCGGCAACTTTTTTATATTCAACTCAGCAAACAGAGCAGTTATGCGTTGATCTTCTTGCGCATCAAAAGCGCCACCCAACGCCCGGTTCAGAGTGATGCGATTTTGCAGTGCAGCAGCAGTGAGTCGCACGCTGTTGGTTTGCGCATCAAAGGCTCGCCGCTGTGACTCGAGCACGGTGGTGTAGGTGATGAGCCCACCCTGGTATTGCTCGAGGGCCAGCTCGAGCGCCGCTTCGGCGTTGGTCTGGGCACGCGCTGCCGCATCCAGCCGTTCCTGCAGTGCGCGCTCCTGACTAATACTGTTTTCAACTTCGGCAAAAGCCGCGAACAAGGCATCGAGCCACGCGGCTTCCGCCTGGACCACTCGCTCACGGGCCTGACGCTCGTTGGCACGCAGGCGCCCGCCTTGCAACAGGGGTTGCGTAATGTCCCCCACCAGGCTCCACGCCAGGGGTCCACCAGCCAGCACTTCGTTCAGCGATCCCTGGGTGTCTGACGTCGACCCGGTTATGGCAAACGAGGGGAACCGCTGACGATGCGCAACGGCAAGACGTGCATCCGCCGCCAGCAAGTTAAACCAACTCGATTGCAAATCAGGCCGCCGGGTAATCAGGTTTACCGGCAAATCAACGGGGGCGGGTTCAGCCAGCACTGGCAGGCTTGCAGGCGTTGCCTTGCGTCCCGCCGGATAGTCGGCCAGCAACAGCTCAAGCGCAGCTCGCGCCTGGGTCGTGGTTTGCCGTTGCGCCAGCAGATTGCCTCGCTCCTGCGCCACGGTATTTTGCGCAAGATACACATCCAGCGCCGCATTCAAACCACTGCGATAGCCACTTTCAACAATTTCCAGACTCTCTTGCACGCTCGTAAGCCGTGCAGCAAACAACGCCTCTAGCTGCGCCGACTCCACCACTGCGAAGTAGCTGCTGGCAACGTTTGCTGCCAGCGCCTGCTCGGCCCCAACGTAGTCGGCAACACCAGCGGCGAAAGCGAGATTAGCCGCCCGCTGCGTGGCTCGTAACTCACCCCACAGGTCGAGCTGCCAGTTAATGTTGGCCACCGCAGTGAACGCATTGAAGGTGCTGGTAGAGGTTGTCGCAATACCAATATTGGTTTGCGCCCCCGCAACCGTGCGTCGCCGGTTGGAGCGCAGCGTGGCAGACAAGGTAGGCCACAGCGCGGCACCCGCAACGGTTACGCCATGCCGCAGCTCCCGCACCTGCGCCCTGCGCTGCTGCAGTTGCAAATTTTCAGCCAGACCCTCAGACACAAGTGCAGAGAGGTCGGTGGAGCCAAACTGGGAAAGCCACGGGGATGCCACCGCCGCGGGATCACCACCCCGCACCCAGCCCTGCATTACCTCATCTGGCAGCTGGGTGGGCTCGCGCGCCGGCGTCATGCACCCACTCATCGCCACCAGTAGCGTGACCAGTAAGAGGGGCAATACAAGGGTGCGCTGCGGCGGGTAGAACAAGAATTTCATGGCTGTCATAACTGCAAGTGTATACGCACTGCGCCAATTAGCCTGTCGCGTGCCTGTGAAGTTTTGGACAGCAAAACGCTCGGAAAGTCGAATCTTTCTGATCCATCCGTTAAGGTGCGCCCCTTACGCAATCCTTTACTAGTTGAGGTCTACCCCATGAGCGATGTTGTCGCCGTCATAGAAACCAATCAGGGCACCATTCGCCTCGATCTCTACCCCGAACAAGCCCCGGTAACCGTTGCCAATTTTGTCAATTTGGCTAACCGTGGCTACTACAACGGTCTGAGCTTCCACAGGGTTATTGCCGACTTCATGATCCAGGGCGGTTGCCCACAAGGCACGGGCACAGGCGGTCCGGGTTATCAGTTTGAAGACGAGTTTGACGCAAGCCTGCGCCACGACAAGCCGGGTCGCTTCAGCATGGCTAACGCCGGCAAGGGCACCAATGGTTCGCAGTTCTTCATCACCCATGTCGCCACTCCATGGCTCGACGATGCGCACACCATCTTTGGTGCAGTGCAGACCGATGCTGATCAAGACGTGGTCAATAAAATCAGCCAGGGCGACTCTATTACCACGGTTGGCTTCGAGGGCGACACCGATGCAGTGCTAGCCGCACAGGCCGATCGCATCGCCGAGTGGAACACAAAGCTCGGCTAAGCCAGCGGATGGACGCCCTGACCGCTGTCGAGATTCGAGTGCTTGGCTGCTTACTGGAAAAAGCAGTCACCACTCCTGATCAGTACCCGCTGACACTCAATGCCATCATTTCGGCGAGCAACCAGAAGAGTAGCCGCGAACCGGTAATGAATTTGGCGCAAGGTGAAGTCCAGCGGGCGCTGCGTTTGCTGGAAGACAAGCTGCTGGTAGGTACTGAACCCAATTTGCGCGGCCGGGTTGAGAAGTACGCTCAGCGCTTCTGCAAAACGCCCTTTGGCATGTACGACCTGGATACGGCGCAGTACGCGGTGCTTACCGTACTCATGCTGCGCGGTCCCCAGACACCGGGTGAGTTAAAAACCCGCTGTGAACGCATGCACGCTTTTGCGAGCCCCAGTGCGGTTGAAGACACGCTGGCGGCGCTGCGCGACTGGGAAGGCGGCGCCCTGGTGGCACAACAACCGCGTGAACCGAATCGGCGCGATGCCTGCTGGGCGCAGCTGTTTGGTGAGGATGCTGATGTCTATCGAGGTGCTGCCAAGCCTAGCGCTGCAAAAAGTACCGCAGCGAAGCGCACAACAGAACCGGCTGGGCCGGCTACTGAATCCACAATCGCGCCGGGTGCAAAAACCGGCAATGGTCTCGATCGCCTGACCGCGCTTGAAGCGCGGGTAGAAAGTTTGGAGTTGGCCCTGCAAAAACTGCAGCAAGCCCTGGGGGAGTAAGCGCCTGTTTGTTTAGGTCGCCGTGCTCCCGGGAGAAAAGACCATATCGCGCCAGGAACCTGGGGCGCGAAACTTGGTCCAGCTGGTTTTTTGCTGAGCCAGTCGATCAGCCAGCACATACAAAATGGTGGGATGAACGGTCATGCCAATATGGCTACCGGGTACTTCGATGTTTTCAGCAAGCGGGCTTGCTTCCTCCCGACAGGCACGCCAATGCACCACGCCATCCAGCCGACTGTAGATTGCCGTGGTCGGTACCGGCGGCGCGCCGAGTCGATCTTCCTGGACACGCGCCTTGATCTCGCTCTCGCTCATGCCTGACGAACGCTGAAACAGCCGCATCACTAACGGATTAGTTTGCTGCCCGGCCCGCACTGCAAACGGGCTGCCCAGCGTAATCACTTGCCTGACCTGATCGGGGTAAGCACGGGCGAGCTCGCGCGCAAAGATGCCGCCCAGACTATGGCCGATCAGCGTGATGGGTGCGTCCGACTTCATCGCCAGGCGATGAAAACGGCGCGATAACCGATCAATGAGCTCTGGCGAACCGGTATTGCGTCCGAGCTGCCAGGGCCGGGCGTTATAGCCCAGGCGATTAAGGAAACGCCGTAACGCGAGAGTCGACAGGTCGGAGGCTGTGAACCCAGGCAGACACAGCACCGTGTGACCATCGCCTTCTGGTGCCGTGGTTAATAACAACGGCAAACTCATGCCAAATGCCGCAACCTCACACGCAGCCCGCAGTGGTTCGGTGGCCGAGGACAACAAATGGGGATAGGCTCGTCCACTGGCTGATGATGTGGCGGTGGTGGTCATCTACTGCTCCAGATGCCCTGCAAGGAGGCATCAAATTGGTGACAGCCCAATGATAGCGGCAATCTTAGGTGCGGTGCAGCATATTTTGTTGCGGCGCAGCAAAATATGTCCACTTTCACGGGTATTTGCCGAGGGGTATAAATAATTGCTTTACAATTTCTATTGTGCGGCGCACAAATCAAGCAATCGCGACTGTATTATGTCAATAATCTATACATAAATTCCCGGGGAGGGAGCGCGCAGTGTTACAGCAACTCAGCCCACTCGACGCCAGCTTCGTGTACATGGAGTCGCCATCGACACCGATGCATATCGGCAGTCTGGCTACCTACGACACCACTGATTCCTCCCTCACGCCGCTTAACGAAAAAAAGATCCTGGCGTTTTTCGGCGATCGCCTGAGCCAATGGCCAAACACCCGCCAACGACTGGTCAAGGTGCCCATGGACGCCGACTACCCCTACTGGATCGAAGATCGCGATTTTGATCTCAGTTACCACATTCGCCGCATCGGCTTGCCGAGCCCCGCCTCCATAGAAGAGTTGCAGCGCCTGGCATCGCGCATTTTCTCGCGCCCCATGGACATGACCCGACCGCTGTGGGAGATCTACGTCATTGATGGTCTTGAGAAGATTGCTGGAATGGCCGAGGGCAGCTTTGCGTTGCTCACAAAAACCCACCATGCAGCAGTTGATGGTGCTTCAGGCATCCACCTCATAGAGCTGCTGCACGATCTGCAGGCGAACCCCGGCCCCCTAAAGCCCGGCGGCGAACCAAAGGTTGCAGACCCCTACCCCAGCAACGCCGAATTACTGCTGCGCACCGGCCTCAACAATCTGCGGCAGCCCTTCCGGTTCGCGAAGGCCATAGCGCAGTCAACCGGTGTGATACGCGAAACCATTAAAAGCTTCAAACCAGGCGAGCTACCCCCGCCCCAGGTTATCCCCCGCACCCGCTTCAACGGTAAGGTGTCGTCGCAGCGCGTGATGCGCTGGAGCACCTTCCCGGTCGGCGATATCAGTGCGCTGCGAAAGTCTGTCCCGGGCGCATCAATCAACGACGCCATTCTTACCCTCTGCGCGGGTGGACTGCGTAACTACCTGCAAGCAAAGCAGGAACTCAACGAACGCTCGCTGATCGCCATGGCGCCCATCAATGTACGCAGTGAAGCCGACGCCGGGGCCCTGGGCAATCAGGTCTCTGCCATGTTTGTGCCCATTGGCACCCACATCGCAGATCCGATCGAACGGCTGGCCAGTGTGCGCCGGGCCACCAAATCATCCAAAGAGATCGGCACCGCCGTTGGCGCCAAAGCCCTCACCGACTACAGCCGCTTTGTCCCGGCCTCAACTGCTGCACTGGCCGCTCGACTGCAATCCAGCCTGGCCGCACGCGCGCAACCGGCGTTCAACCTGACCATCACCAATGTCCCTGGCCCGCAAGTGCCGCTGTACTCCATGGGCGCCCGCATGACCAATACATTAGGGATGGGGCCCATCACCAATGGCATGGGACTGATCATGCCGATCACCAGCTACTGTGGTGATATTCATATCGGCTTTACGTCTTGTCGAGATATCGTGCCTGATCCCGACTTTTTACGGCAATGCATAGAAGACAGTTTCGAAGAGTTTGCCTCAGCGGCAGCCACAGAAGCGAAGGTTGCAAAAAAGCTGGCAAAGGCCCGCCAAAAAAAAGACGAAACCGAAAAAAAGCCAAAGAAAAAACGCGCCACCAGAAAAAAGCAGACCGACAAAGAGTAGCGGCGAAAATTTGAGGGAAGCAAATGAACACCACCACTAAAGCGAAAAAAAGGACCAGCAAAATCGACGACGCTGCGCCTCTCGACCGTAGCGAACCGCGCGGCGGTGTTGGACTTAACTCCTCGGTAGGAGTCGATGCCCAGGCCCTGCTCGATTCATTTTGGGAAACGCTGCAACAAGGCATCGCGCAACCAGCGGCTATTCTGTCGGCAAACAAACAGCTGCTGCAGGATCTTGGCGAAATCATGCTGGGTAACAGTTCACTCGCACCCGATCAGACCGACCGGCGCTTTGATGACAGCGCATGGCGCGACAGCCCAGTCTTCCGCCGGCTGGGTCAAAGTTACCTGGCCTGGGGCTCAGCCATGGATCGTTGGCTGCAGGAAGTGGAGATGGACGGCATGGATCGGGAACGAGCGCGTTACCTGATCGACGTCGCGAAGGACGTGTTCGCACCCGTAAATACCTTGCCCGGCAATCCTGCTGCATTGCGCAAAGCGCGCAAAACCTTTGGTCGATCATTGGTACAGGGCGCTCGTAACTTCTTCGACGACCTGAAACATAACCACGGCTACCCTTCTGCGGCGAAGCGCGGCAGCTTCAGGATTGGCACAGACGTCGCTGCAAGCGAAGGCGCGGTCGTGTTTCGCAATGAACTGTTTGAGTTGATGCAGTATCAACCCGCCACCGACAACGTTCGCGGCACGCCGCTGCTGTATGTGTTCAGCCAGGTGAACCGATTCTATCTGGGTGATCTAACACCTGATCGCAGTCTGTTCCAGCAGTTAATAAAGGACGGCAACACTGTATTCGCCATCAGTTGGCGCAATCCTGGCCCAGAGCATCGCGACTGGAACTTTGACACCTACGCCGGCGGTGTTATTCAGGCGGTTGAGATTATTCGAGCAATCATGGCTGTACCAAAGGTTGATCTAATGGGAGTGTGCGCTGGCGGACTGACCACCGCCGTTGCCGCCGGGGTGCTGCAAGCGCGGGGCGATGACTGGATCAACACACTCAGCTTACACATCAACGTCATCGACTCGCGACCGGAAGACAGTGACTTCGGACTATTCGTATCGCCGCGCTCAGTACGCGCGCAAAAACAGATGGTGCGAATGAAAGGACGCTACGACGAGAAAAACGTCTACGAAATGTTTGCTCGGCTGCGGCTCGAAGAAAACATCATGTCCTTCTACCGCTCAAACTATTTGCTCGGCGAATCACCACCCGTGCATCCCTTGCTGTTCTGGTCCATCGACTACACTCGCGTACCCTCGGGGTTTTTTGGTCAGTTACTCGACCTGTCAGTTGAAAACAAACTGGCTAAAAGCGAACTAATGGTGATGGGGCAGCGGCTGGACCTGGGTGATATTAAATACCCCGTATACCTGATGGCCGGCAGCACCGACCACATTACGCCCTGGAAAGCCTGCTACCGGTCAACCCAACTGTTCGGCGGTGAAATTCGCTTTGTGTTAACGCAGCAGGCGCACACCCAAACAATTTCATCTCGACCCGATAATAAGCACCTGAAATACTGGGTCGGCGAAGACTTGCCCGAGTCTGCGGACAAATGGGCAGAAAACACGACTGAACACCCCGGGCTATGGGTAGGCGATTGGCTAAACTGGCTTGCGGATCAGGATCCGCTCGAGGCGCAATCTGCCCCCTTCGAATTTGGCAACGCCGAGTTCCCCGAAATTGACTCGGCGCCTGGCCGTTATGTACTGGAGAAATAGACAAGCCAATGACCACCTTTATTATGCTCAGTACACTTACCGACGAAGGTCGCAAAACTCTCAAACAGCGCCCCGATCGATTACAGGCGGTGAACAAGGAAGTGGAGTCGATGGGAGCTCGTGTTACCGCCCAGTACGCCGTACTCGGTGGTTATGACTTTGTGAATGTTATTGAAGCACCAAGCAATGAAGTTATGGCGCGCATCGCAATGGAGCTGGGCGCTCGCGGCACCCTGAAGGTAACCACGCTACCTGCCATGGGCATCGATCAGTTTGTTGAGATGATGGGCAAGTCAGTCAAAAACATGGCAGCAGAGCAACCAAACCACTAGGTGTCAGCGCGTGTCGCACTACATACTCTTGCTGCGTTATCACTCCGGCGGAATGAAGTCTGCGCAGCGCGATGCAAGTACGCTGTTGCAAGTTCACGAAGCGCTCGAACGCTGGGAAGCAAAAATAGTCTCGAGCCACATGCTGTTGGGCGAGTGGGACCAGTGCACCATTATCGATGCCCCCGATAATTTCAAAGCCTATCGCGCTACCCTCGCCCAGGAATTCGGCACCACCGCAGAGACCGAAATTCTGCCCGCAATTGACCTGCCATTGTTTCAGCGCCTTATGTCGCAAAGCGGTAAAACCGGCGGTCCGCACAAGTGGCAGATTCAGCCGTGGGCCAGAGTCGTGCGTCGCGCTATGCGTGGGTATGCCTACAACCGTTGGAGCGACGAGTATTTTAAGCCGTTTACCGTTACCGGCCAGGACAAACTCAAAAACTTAACCGGTCCGTGCATTGTTGTTGGCAACCATGCGAGTCATCTGGATCAATACGCGTTACTCGGCGCGCTGCCGGAACACATTCGCTCAAACATTTACTTTGGCGCGGCAGCCGACCGCTGGTTTTTAAAAGGGCGCAAAGAAATAACGCTCAAGCCCTGGTATCAGTCGCTAGTAATGGGTCTATACCCCATTACCCGCGGTGGCGGATCGAAAGCCCTCGAATACCCGAAGTGGCTGCTGGACCAAGGCTGCAACATGATGATCTTCCCAGAAGGGACACGCTCGCGCGGCAACGAGCTCGCGAAGTTCAAACACGGCGTCGCCATTTTGGCGCTCGAAAAAAATGTACCCGTGGTGCCGGTCTACATGACTGGTTTAAAAGCGATGCGCGCACCGGGCACAAAGAAAATTAATGCGGGCCCGGTAGCCAGCCACATTCTCGACCCATTGCACTTTGCACCTGGCACCGCGGTGCCTGAAGCGACCCAGCAGATATTCGATGCGATGAACACGCTGCATGAACGCGTGATGGAGCTGGGGGATGAGGCTGCACTGTCGTCCAACCAGCATTAAGGATTAAATTCGCCATGCTCCAGCAAATAACGTACGGCGTGCCCCACCCCGCCCAGGTCGTTAGGTAGAGAGACAAAATCAGCAGCGGCTTTCACTTCTGCATCAGCCTGGCCCATGGCGACAGCAGCACCGGCCAACCGAAACATGGTCAGATCGTTTTCGGCATCACCAAACGCGACAACCTCTTCGGGCTGTAACGCCAGATGCGTGCAGGCTGCCGCCAACGCGGTACCTTTCTCTGCAGCCTTCGCCGTGATGGTAATAATGATTCGCCCGGTTGGACCAATAGAATCAAATATATTGACGTGCTCGGCGTACCTCGCCTGCAATTCGTCTTTGACGCGGGCCACCGCCTTACTGCCCTGGAGCGCGCCGATTCTCGGCAGATCGTTTTCGAGGAGCTCAAGTTGTGGCACCCAACTCATCTCATCGCCCATCATCGCACCCACCGGCTCACCGTCGAGTTTCACACGCACCTGCTTGCTACCAGTAATGGTTGCGATGCAGCGTTCCTCGTTGCAGATAGCAAACAATTCGCGCGTAAACTCTTTAGGCAGCCGGGCAGCAAACACGTCCTTACCCGTCGCCGGATCAAACACCTGCGCACCAGAGCAGGCGATCAAAGTTTCGCTGATGCCCAGCTTCTGCTGCACCTGCAACGCTTTTTCCTTCCAGCGCGCCGTGGCAATAATGACTCGAACGCCCTGATTAATAGCGTCTTGCAACGCATCTATGTTGGCTTGCGGGACATCTTCTCCCGCGAGCATGGTGCCATCGAGGTCAATAGCAAAGGCGCGGTAGCGCATAAGGCGTCCTGCTTTTTGCTTTTAGTGCTAGAGGCTGGCTTAGGCTGCTTTTTTCGCAGCACTGGTGCGAGGCTTGCGAGCAACTGGCTTCTTCTTGCGAGTTGTCGTCTTGCGTGTTGCAGTCTTGCGAGTAGTTTTGCGCGCCGCTGGCTTCTGCGCACGCACCGCTTCGATGACCGCCCGGGTATCAGCAAAGGCTTCTTTAACAACGTCACGACCAGCGAGCAGATCTGACTGCACACCAGCAATCAGCGCGCTGCTGTAATTGCGCTGGGCTTCAGCCAACGCCGGAAAGCTCTTGATGCTCGGCACGTTCTTAACCGCGTTAACGTTGGTTTCGATGTACCGACGCACGCCTCCCACCTGAATCGCTACTATTTCACGGGTTGTCTTGCGATTGATCGCAAACAGATCCTTACCAAGCTCTATTGATTTCTGGAATACGCTCATTATCTTGTCCTTTATCCTGTCCATTTACAGACCCTGCGCCGAAGTTAGGGTGGCCGGGCCGGTTATGTGGTTTAGGCGCTTGCTGCACCGCACAAGAAACATTGTGCATCGCACCATTGTGCAATGCAACATCTTTCTTCGAATTTTTTGTGCATCGCACACTATTTTCTAACTCTTTGTTTTTAATGAATTTTTAGGCCTGATTTGGTCGATAAATGTTGCGGCACAGCAAAGAACGCCGTACTCTGGCTGGCAAATTGACCCTTTGAGCAGCGCCACAGGCGGCCAACATCATGCATAAGCTGAAGAAATATCCGAATCGCCGCCTGTACGACAGCACGGCCAGCAAGTACGTCACGCTCAAAGACGTGCGCGCCCTTATTGGCAAGGGCGAGAGCATAGAAGTAGAAGACAGCAACGACGGCACCGACATAACTCGCTCTGTGCTGATGCAAATCCTCTCGGAGCAGGAAGCCGAGGGTCATGAGCCCATTCTCACGAACCGCGCCATCGAAATGATCATCCGCCTCTACAGCGTACGAATGGGAAGGGTGCTCTCAAAATACGTCGAGCAGAGCCTGCTGACGTTCTTCCAGAACCAGGATCGCTTTCGGTCCCGGGTAAAAGAGCTGAACGAGATGAACCCGCTCGCCATGATGCGCAACATGCTGGAAAGCACCTGGGGCATCAAGCCCGGCCGATCACGCCCCAACCCAAATCCAGACCCAAATCCAGAC
>CAZSYU010000020.1:34036-36311 GCA_964611345.1 uncultured Pseudomonadales bacterium | reverse complement strand
ACCCAAATCCAGACCCAAATCCAGACAAAGACTCTGAACCACCGGCCTGACGTCAACCAGCTATTGGTCCAGCCCGCGCGCACGAACCAGCGCTTGCACTTCCGGCTCACGCCCGCGGAACTTTCGATACCCTTCCATAGGATCGATGGCGTCGCGCGGCGCGTACAGGTACTTCACCATTTTGGCCGCGAGGTCTTTGTTGTAGTAGCCATCCGGGCTCGCTGCAAATGCTGCGGCGGCGTCTGCCGCCAGCACTTCTGACCAAATATAGCCGTAGTAACCTGCGGCATAACCTTCGTTCTCAAACACATGACCAAAGTGTGTAGTGCGATGGCGCATAACCAGTTCGCTCGGCATATTCAGCGCGGCAAGTGTCTCTTGCTCGAACTTCGCCGCATCAAGACCAACTGGGTCGGTAGTGTGCAGCTTCATATCAACCAGTGCTGACGCCAAATATTCTGTCGTGGCAAAGCCCTGATTGAAGGTCGACGCCTTCTGCAGCTTGGCAACCAGCTCCGCTGGAATCGGTTCATCGGTCTCGTGGTGGCGCAGATACTTGGCAACGATCGGTGGCGTTAGTAGCCAGCGTTCGAGTAGTTGTGAATGAAACTCGGTGTAGTCACGCACACCCCAGTTTTGTGAGGGATAGGTCACATCCGCCGCAAGGGCATGCAACGCGTGGCCAAACTCGTGGAACAAGGTTTCCGCGTTATCCCAGGAGATCAGCACGGGTTGGCCCGGTGGTGCTTTGCTGAAGTTTGAGTTGTTCGAAACAATCACTGTTTTGTCGCCATCAAACGTGCTGCGTGCGCGGTAGGTACTTGCCCAGGCACCGGAGCCTTTGCCAGGCCGTGCGTACGGGTCGAGATACCACAAGCCTACATGCTCACCCGTACTACCACGGGCAACTTCCCATACCCGAATGTCGGCCCCGTAAACCGGGACACTACCTTCAGGCAATGCAGCAAAGTTAAAATCGAACAGTTCGGCAGCAACAAAGAACATGGCTTCAACGAGGTTGTCGAGCTGCAAATATTGCATAACCTCATTGGAGTCGAGCGCGTATTTGGAACGCTTGACCTTGTCGGCATAAAACCGGTAATCCCAGCCGGCAATGGCGGGGGCATCACCGTCACTAACCTCGGCGTTTGCAAGCGCCTGCATATCGGCCACTTCACGTTCAACTTTGGCAATCGCCGCAGGCCATAGCTGCATCATCAAGGCTTCTGCCCGGGCAGGCGTTTGCGCCATACGGTTATCTAGCCGCCATTGGGCATAGTTATCGAAACCCAGCAGCGCCACTCGCTCGTCACGCAGTTGCAAAATTTCTGCAACCAGCGGGTTATTGTCGTGAGCACCCGGGTTACCACCGCGGGCATAATAGTTACGCCACACCTGCTCACGTATATCGCGCTGCGTCGAATAAGTAAGAAACGGATCCATCGACGAGCGGGTGTTGGTAATAGCCCACTCACCCTCTCGACCACGATCCGCAGCTGCCTGTGCCGCCGCCTGTACAACGCTTGCTGGCAAGCCGTCGAGCTGATCGCTCGACAGGTAGGTTACATAGCCTTCTTCGTCCGCCAGCATGTTGGCGCCAAACTCGGTATGTAGCTGTGCTAGTCGTTGCTGAATCGCAGCATAACGTTCGGCTTTCGAGCCTGTGAGTGTCGCACCGTTACGTGCGAACTGATCATAGGTTTTCTTGAGCAGCCGGGCCTGTGCCGGAGAGAGTGTCTTCGCTTCTGGTGAGGCCTGCAGTTCTTCAACCCGCATTAACAGCGCCTGGTTTTGGTTAATGGCTGATTGGTAGTCCGCCAACAGTGGAGCTACTTCAGTTTGAATGGCACGAAACGCAGGCGTCGATTCGTTACCTGCCCAAATCCGCCAGTACACCAAAGCACGAGACAGCGCGGCACCTGAACCTTCCAGCGCCGCCACTGTATTAGCAAAGGTCGCTGGTGCGGTATTGGCGGTGATCGCATCAATCTCGGCAAGGTGCAGCGCTATGCCCTGCTCTATGGCCGGTTTGATGGCCTGCAAATACACCGGATCATTTATCCAGTTGAAGTTGGGTACACCACCAAAGGGCCCGCTCCATTGCGCGAGCATCGCCTCTGCCGCCTGCGTGATACGCCCAGCACTGACAGGAATAGCAGCAGCCCCTGTGACTGCACCTTGCTCGGTTGTGGCACAGCCGGTGAATCCAAGCGCAACGCTCAGCGCGCTGGCGCGCACAAAGTTTGAAAAGGCAGATGATGAGTAAGCAGATGAT
>CAZSYU010000020.1:26871-33936 GCA_964611345.1 uncultured Pseudomonadales bacterium | reverse complement strand
CAGATGATAAGTAAGTAGACAAAGCTAGGGGTTCTCCCAATCAGCAACAGAGGCGAGTCTACCCTACGCAGAACGCATTACTGCAGCCGCCAACCGTCAAGTTACTCATTGGCACACACCCTCTGAGTCACCCTCGCTACCCCAAAGAAACGTAACATCTTTTTTACTTTATTCGAGAAGGATGCAGTTTACACCCATCAACCCTGGCTTATGCTTCGCCGATCATGTCGCAAACAGTTACATCCATCCGCCCCCACGACCGCGACACCGCGACCGATAAACTCATTCTAGAGTTGATCGAGCAGGTGGCAAACGCCTCGGTACTACCGACAGCCCCGCCGTGGCGCGGAACGACGGTGCTAATCTGTGCGCCTGGCCAAGACTGGTCCGACTCGCCAAATGTAAGTGCCTACACATCGAACGGCGTTACCTGGGTTGTCACAGAATATGTCGAACAACTCAGTTGGTGTTTCCTACAACTGCAAAACATCCTGACGCCTCGCATAGACTATATTGGCACTCTGGATGTGTTCAGCCATTTGGCCGAAGCCGCGATCGACTTTTTGGGTCGCAGCTCTGCTGGGGAACTCGACTTCAACCCCGAAGCCCGGGGTAAGGCACTGCTGCTATTTGTGCTGCAGTGCGCTCGTCGACTCACCAACAACCCTTCCTGACGGCGGCCCGGTAAAACGGCGAAACGCGGACCGAAAGGTACGCGGGTGATACCAACCGGGCTTTCTCGATTGATCAAGCAGTACTTGTGGCTTTGGCTAGTTCAGCAACACTGATACTGGCCAGCAGTTGCCACAATTGGAGATTTCGTGGCACTACTCGTCATTCTCGCGCTATTGGGCGCGATCTATACCCTATCCAATTCGGCCCCAACACCTATTCGCCAGGTTGAGCTCACTACCGTCTGGGCAACGCTCGCTCTGATTGCTATTGCTGTACAGGGTACCGTCGATCCCGCCATATCGCTGATTCTGGCAGCACTGGTAATCGCGCCACTGTGGTACCTCACACTGCGCATGAACGACGAATACGCACGAGAACGGGCAGCAGACACTGCCGCGCTTTGGCATGAATGGCGCGCAAACTTCGACAACCGCGGTGGCGGTCGCTTTAAGAAGCCCACCAAAGAAACCGCTCCTCTCAGTGTACAGATCCAACATCTGGCGATGGCCAACAACACCGAAGAAATTGAGCTCACGCAGGTTGCTCTCGGTCCAGCGTCGATGCAGCGACCAGTCATGGAACTGGAACCAACAGAACAAGATACACATAGATGCCTGCGTGGACGCAACATCTGAGCGTTTCACTCACCGATCACTTACAAAGTACCAACAGCCCTCGCATATTCATAATGGGGCTGTCCAACTAACGTAGTGCTTCGTCGGGGGACACGGACATCCACATGCGCAACAAGCGCAAATCACGCCAACTTACCGTTTTACGGTCGTTATTTAGAACACTGCATCCCATTTTGGAATCTGGGCTGGCGCCCGCGCGCCGGCTATTAACTACCAGCCAAAAAGAGTCAGGGGAGCAATCTTCTTCAGATACCCCTGATACCTCTTATACCCCTCGCCCGGGGGCCGCTGCACCCAATCGTGCAGAGCGCTCAGACACGCTCAAAACGCCGCTGGTTCGCACACTCACCGATGAGCATTTGGTATTAGAACTTGAGAACATCACCCGCCAGATTTCCCGGCACGGCCACACCGCCCACACTCAACCCGGTCGCCGCGCCAGCCCTCAGCGGGGCGCACGGCACTACAGCCGCGACACGCTGCTTGCCTTGCTTGAGGAAGCAAAGGTACGTATCCAGGTGCTCGAAACCGAGCTGGAACTGGCACGAGGGCATGACGAGACCATTCCTATGCTGACGGAAGAGTGGACCGATGAGTGGCTCGAAGAAGCTCTGTCGCAAGAAGCCCTGTCGCAGGACGCCATACCGAAGACAGGTAAACCTAAGCAGCAAAAGTAGCAGCCTGCTAACCTAAGGCCTCGGCTCACAAGCTGGTCCCAGGAGCCATCCCGGAAACTGCCCAGCAGCCCATCCAGCAGCCCAGAGAGAGGCCAATTTGAGAAAAGAAGAACTGCGGCTGGCTGTTGTGATTTACGGCGGAGCTTCACTGGCTGTGTATATGCACGGTGCAACCAAGGAGCTATTCAAACTGGTGCAGGCGTCCAAGCGCGTCAGAGACACTCTACAGGAGGGTACGCAAGCCCCCACTAACACAGGCGATACCGAGGACGTCTACGAACAACTGCTGTTGCAGATAAACCGGAGCAAAGAGTTTCGGGTGGTCATCGACGTAATCGCCGGGGCATCTGCCGGGGCTATCAATGGTTCTATGCTTGCGAAGTCATTGGTCAACGATTTACCACTGGATGCACAGACCGACCTGTGGCTCGAAAAAGCCGATGTTGACCATCTAACAGATGCCACGGTGAACAGCTGGCGGCGGATTTACACGCTGCCGTTTCTAAAGGCAGTTACTCGTCTCTTTCCACCGCGCTTCCGCAGCAACAGCGAAACGCGTATCAAACTGGAACGGTTCTTGCGCAAAGCCTGGCTAACTCCGCCCCTGTCTGGCAAACGACTGTGCAACATACTGCTCGATGCTCTGGCGCAGGTGAATAGCGCTCGTAGAGGTTCGTCACTCCTGCCACCTGGGCAGCGGCTGGACTTTTACGCCAGCATTACTGATCTGTTTGGTTATCCGCGAAGCTTTCGCCTGAACGAATCTACCGTTGCCCAGGAAACAGAGCATGCAGTGGTCGCGCGCTTGCTGCACGTCGAAACACCACAGGGCAGAGCCCACAGTGACTTTCGCGACAGCAATGATCCCGCACTGGTTTGGGCAGCGCGCGCCAGCTCATCTTACGCGGGCGCCTTTTCACCCTTTCATCACAGCGAGCTTGAAGAAGTTCTACAAGCCCGAGGACTGAACTGGGATGCTGAGAATTTTCTGCGCCGCAAACTTGCGCTGCAGGGCGGCCAACTTGCCAGCGACGCCTTCGATCCGGCAGACCGTTACTTCGTAGATGGCGGCATCGTTAACAACAAGCCTTTTTCGGCAGCCATCGAAGCACTACATCATCGGCCAGCCGATCGAGCTGTAGACCGCTGCATAGTCTACATCGAGCCCATTCCCAACTCCGGACATGCACAAGACCCACACAGGTTCCTAAAATTCTTCGGCACCATTCGCGCCGCGGTATCCACCATTCCGCGCAATCAACCCATACTATCGGAGCTCAATGAAGTCGCGGGTCGAGATGCCAACGCGCGGATCAACCAACGTCTGATTGACAGCAATCGCAAAAGCATTGACGACCTTGTTATTAAAGAGCGCAACGTTATTTATCGCGCCGCAAATCTTGATCTCGATACAGGCACGCCAACGGCAGCACACTTAAGCGCGCTCCGCATTGCCATGCGGACAACGGCGCGCGACCAGATGGGCGTCGCTTTCGAGGCATACACCCAGCGCAGAGTATGGCGCCTGTCTGAAGGGCTGGTAAGCGAATGGCAGTTGTTAATGCCAGGACTCGAAAACCAGGATACCGAACTGGCAATGGTGGCAACTGTGGAGCGTTGGTTAGCGGAAGAAATCGATTCCAGCCAACAAGACCCACACGCCGCCTTCTTGACTCGGTTCGACGTTACGTATCGAATTCGTCGTTTGCAGTTTGTCATTCGCTCGATTAATCAACGGTTTAGTGAACTCGACGAGGGCAGCCCGGATGGCGAGGTCATTGGCGCCTTAAAACTGCAGAGCTACGCAATGCTCGAACAACTTTACGGTATGCGACGCGCGGAAAATCTCAACCAGGGTGTAATGAAGCAAATTCAAGCAGCAAGCGCCACGCTGCCACTGCCACCTCGAACTGCGGTTACCATGCTTCGCTTACTGTCACGCGCACTGCGCCTGACGGCGTTCGACGACTCAACAGACAATATGTTTGCCGAGCACTGCGCCAGGGTAGGCGACAGCAATCTGCGCCAAAGTGTGATCGCCGACTATGCCGGCTTTGCCCTCTATGATGTGCTGCTCACATCAGGCGGCAGTGACATGCAAGACACCGACGCGCTAACTCGATTGCGCATCGAACGCATTAGCCCGGAAGATTCACTGGGTCTAAAAGACCACTTCCAAGGCTTGCGCAGCCGCGATCTTATGAGCTTCGCGGGTTTCTTCAACCGCAGCTTTCGCGAGCATGACTACCTTTGGGGCCGGTTAAATGGCGCGGACCGTTGTGTTGATCTGCTAAGCAAAGCGGCTGGCGATTTGTTGGATGATGCCGGGAAATCGAAACTGCGACACGAGCTGTTTAGCGCAATAATTGACAGTGAAACGCCAAAGCTCACCAACGCAAAGCCGCTCCTAAATCGACTGCGACTGGAACTTGCGGACGACTAACTCGCAAGTCCAGTCACAAACGGGTCCTACCAACTAGCGCTTGGCAACAGTGGCCTGACTGGTTTCGCTGCGCCGCGCATAGCGCCCATCAGCAGCCTGCACCGAGTAGACCTTGCGGCCGGTAAGACTGGTTTCACAGGTAATGCGCTTGGCGACGCGCACACCATCCCGCCAACCGAAGGCATTCACATAGTAGGTGTTCGAGTCCCCGTGCTTGGCGATGTAGTAGACCCGGGGCAAGGTGACGTCGGTCAGATCACCCGTCGGTGCAGCCTTTAAACAACTGTTGTAACCACGCAGCTCGGCAGGATCACTGGTGGCTGCCGCAGCGCCCGTCGATAGACCCAGAAACGCCGCTGCAGAGAGCAGCAGGGCACCTGCGCGCCTGCCAGGGGTACGAAGCATTTTGGAGAGAGTCACAGAAGAGTTATTCATAGCCATTCCTTTATCTGCTGGTGTTGAACTGGGGTGGGCAATTAGGGTCTATATCCCACAACATGTGTTACTTAAAGTAACGAATTGGGCCTCTGATGTGAACTAAAGTAGCGTAGAAGCCGATTCTCAGAAATATTAGGGAACCCGTCATGACAACAGCGGCGTATCAACTCGACTGGAATCTCATTCGTACCTTCACCGCCGTCGTCACCAGCGGCAGCCTCACTGCGGCGGCCCGGGACCTCTCCATGACCTATCCCACCGTCGCCAGGCACATCCAGCAGCTCGAAGAGAGCCTGGAGCTCACCCTGTTCGACCGCACCAGCAGCGGCATGGCGCCTACTGCAGCCGGGGTGCATCTGGCCGCTACCGCGCAAGATATGCGCACCCAGGCCCTCGCTTTTGAGACCGCAAGCGACGCGTTACGCACAGAGCCCGGCGGCACCGTGCGGATCACCCTGTCGGGATTTTTGAGTCAACTCGTGCCCACCCTGCTAGCCCCACTCCAAGAAGAGGTAAGCGCGAGTGGCGCAACCCTTGAGATCGCACCAAGCAATGCCCTGGTCAATCTGCTGGAGCACGATGCTGACATCGCACTGCGCCATGTCCGACCTACCCAGGCCGATCTGGTCTGTCGCCGGGTGGGCAGCATGAGCGTTAGCCTGTGGGCTGAGAAAAGCTATCTGGCAACACACGCTCTGGGGGCTGGTGTCACACCCGACGCCCCAGCCTCCGCCATGCCGACACTGCAGTACATCGACGGCATCTTGCATAACCATCTGCGTGCATGCGCCGCCAGAATGGGCTTGCCCATCGACGACCGGCTGGTGAACTACCAATCGGATTGTGTGTGGAATCAGCTCCACGCGGCACGGGCCGGCTGGGGCGCACTCGCAATGCCCGACTACCTCGGAGAACGTTATGAGGAGCTGGCGCAAGTACAGTTAGGCGCTACCATTCCACCGCTAGAGCTGTGGCTGGTCGCCCGTCGCGATATGCGCGAAAACCCGTTGCATCGCAGCACCTATCACCAGTTGGCCGAATCTATTGAAGAGAAATTTGGGGCGAGCTGATTGAGCCTGCAGGGGTTAAGCTTGTGCTTCCCTGACCAGCGAGACGCCACCATTTCTGCAGACAGACAATCCACCACCAACGACCGACTGGACGAACTCGAAAGCCGGTTGCTGTTTCAGGAAGACCACCTGAACACCCTAAACGATGTGCTTGCGGCGCAAGACATGCGCATGGCAGAGCTCGTCAGACAGGTAAAACAACTGGAACAACAACTTAAGCAGAACGCGGGATTTGCTGGCGGCGGCGATGGGCTTGCCGATGAACCACCCCCACACTACTAAGCTGTCGAGCTATCTACTACTGGTGAGAAGCCTAAACGACTCGGGGCCAATGCGCCCAGTTAATAGCGGCTGCACACAAGAGAACGGTTTGTAGTAGCCAACCTGCTCACCAGACTCGCGAACAAAGCTGCCCTGTACCATGCCCAGCAACCGATTACTCGCAAGGTCCCACACGGGTCCTCCGGAACTGCCGGGGTAAAACGGTTTGTCGACAGTAATCACAACGTCTGAATCGCACACGGTATCAACCGCTGGGCCTCGATAGTTTTTAAACATTACTTCGATAACACGTGCCTGGCGCCATTGCCGCGATTCTATCGGCGACACAAACTCATACCAGCCGATAGGTTGCGATTTTTCGAGATCGGCACCTACCGTCGCTGGATCGCGATCGTTACACCAGGTCGCGCACAGCGACTCTGGAACATTAAAAATGGCAATGTCGTTCGGACCGTCAACAATGGCAGGCTCTACCTCAACGCCGCCAAGCTCAATCCGTCGCTCCCAGATACCGTGGTCCCGGAGGACATCCACATTGTGATAAACCGTGATGAAGCGCCGACCAACGACAAAACCGGTGCCATGTCTGACTTCGCTGTAACCGTCGGCATAGTGGGTGGTCGTAACTATGTGATGGACATCTGACTCGTTAGACCCGAGCAGGATTTCATGCCCAGTTGCATGAACTGTTTCAGGAGCAGTGCGCTGCGCGCTTGCGGACAGCGTGACGGTGGAGAACACAAAACAAACAGCTGTTAGGGCGACCACCCCAGCCCGCACAAACAAACCACTGACCAGCGCCTGATATGCGGCTGATCGATCCAAATCCAAATTCAAATCCAAAT
>CAZSYU010000020.1:0-26771 GCA_964611345.1 uncultured Pseudomonadales bacterium | reverse complement strand
TGTTGCCAGATAGTCTGTTGTTAGTTGCTTTTTTCATAAGTCTGGCTGCCCCGCTGGTTACTACTCAATACTGCGCGCTGGTGACTCTTGAGCTTAACCAAGCGTTGGTGACTAACGCCAGCGAACCAGACAAACCAGTACAAAGCTCACTATTTCGCAACAAATGCGTACTCGTTTACTCTGTAGTCGCACAATTCACTGGCAACTTTACACAAGGACCCCGCCTCATGAGCGCCGTTACCACCTCACCCAGCGATTTCACTCGCCAGATCAAGCCCACTGGTCATGATTTTTCCGCACTGCACAAGCGCATGCAGTGGTACATCGACCAGGAGATCACCTCATGCTGCATGTCGCTAGTGCTCAATGGATTGGACATCGTCGACTACAAGACGTTCGGCTACATGGACCTGGAAACCAGGACACCACTGCGCGATGACGCGATTTATCGCATGTACTCCAACACCAAAATAGTCACCTCCGTCGCCGCCATGATGTTGCTGGAGCGCGGTGCCTACAAGCTTGACGACCCGCTGGAAAACTACTTGCCGGAGTTTGCCAACATGCAGGTATTAAACGACAACGCAACAAGCCTTACCGACACCCAACCAGCCACCCGGTCGATAACACCGCGACATCTGCTGAGCCACAGCGCTGGATTGTCTTACGGTTTCATAGAGCCCGAATCAGTCATCGACGCGGCTTACCTTGGCGGCGGCATCAACATACTGGGCGACTACGATGAAACCCTGGCCCAGCTCAGCGAACGGCTAGGCTCTTTCCCGCTGGTGTATAACCCGGGCACTCAGTGGCGTTACAGCTTTGCTACTGACGTAACTGCACGCCTGGTTGAAGTACTTTCTGGCGAGACCTTTGATGTGTTTTTAGCTGAAAATATTTTCGCGCCGCTGGGGATGACAGATACCGGATTTTTCGTGCCCGAAGAAAAACAGGATCGGTTTGTAACCATGTACGCGGGTGTAGATCCACTCGATCCAATGCAGCCCGGACTGGTTAAAGCGGACGACCCACACACTGGCATTTACGCCAAACCGCGCAAGCTGCTCTCGGGCGGCGGCGGCCTGGTATCAACCACCCAAGACTACCTCACTTTTATTCGCTCGATTATCAATGGCGGAGAGTGGCAAGGCACCCGCCTGCTACAGACCAAAACACTCGAGACCATGCGCACCAATCAGCTCGCTGCTGGCGTCGGTGTGGCATTCCCAATGTGGGCAATGCCAGGCACAGTATTCGGATTGGGTTTTGCGTTACGCAACGAAGTGACGGGCGAAGATCATGCACAGGCCAAAGATGAGTATTTCTGGGGCGGCATGGCGGGCACCCACACCTGGATGGCACCAAACGCAAACCTTAATGGCTTGTGCTTTACCCAGCGCATGCCAGGATTTTGGCACCCCTTCAGTCATGAGTTTCGCAGCCACGCCTATGCCTCACTCGACTAAGCGCCAAATAAATCTGGCACTCGCCGGTATGTTGCTGTGTTGCAGCGTATCTATGCTGGCCGTTGATGCGTCCAGACTTGATGCACCCGGCAAGGATTCGCGCACAGCGATCGAACGCGCCGTCCGCCAAATTGAACTTGGCGATTATTCTCTTGCTCGCAGTCATCTCGAACTGCCGCTCATAGATGGCCGCATCACACCTGGCGAGCGATCGCGCGCCTATTACCTGCAAGGTTACAGTCTGGAACAACAGAACTTCTTTGTGTCCGCCGGCCAAAATTACGCAAAAGCGCTGGCGTTTAACGCCGACAATCCGGCAACGCTCGCCGCGCTGGGGCACCTCTACCAAGACGGCAAAGGCGTAGCGCAAGACCACACAAAGGCCACAGAGTTATTGCGCCGATCTGCTGAACTGGGGCACGGCCCGGGCATGACGGGCCTTGGCGCATTACTGCTTGCAAATCTGGGCGTCTCGCCCCAACCCGACAAAGATTTAGCCCAGGCGCGGCGCTGGCTCACCAGCGCTACCCGGGCGAATTCGCCGAGCTTTAGTACCGCAAGGCAAGACGCCGGTAAGGCCTTCCTGTTTCTCGCCCAGAGTTATCGGACAAGTACCGGTATTGACCCCAACCCTGAACAAGCAATGGCCTACTACCAACAGGCGTTATTGCTCAACGAACCAGAGGCATTTAACAGCATTGGCCACATGCACCTGAACGGCGAGCTGGGTGACAAAGACATTGCAGCTGCAATCAGTGCATTCGAGCGCGGCGTAGACAACGGCAGCAGTGCTGCTCAGGTTAGCCTGGGTTATTTGTACCTGACCGGCAACGGGCTACCCAGCAACCGGGACCGCGCACGCGAACTATTCGAGCAGGCCGCACAGTCTGACGATGTGCGCGCACACCACTATCTGGGTTACCTCAACGAGACCGCCGAGCCAACAGCTATAGAGGCCGCTATCGCCAACTACACCGCGGCAGCACGCGGCAATCATCTTCCGGCCCTCATCCGTTTGTCAGAACTCGCGTTTCTGAATGACGACCCCGGCAAGGCGATCGGCCTGCTACGAAAAGCGGCGCGCACCGGCGACGTAAATGCCAACAACCAGCTGGCCTGGCTGCTAGCCACCAGTAGCAATGACGCGCTGCGCGATGGCGCCGCGGCAGTGAGCTATGCCCAAACCGCCGTGGCTGCAAAGCAAACACCCGCCACCCTGGACACTCTCGCGGCGGCCTACGCCGAAAACAGCCAGTTTGATCAGGCGATACAGACCCAGACCGAAGCACTGAAGTTGCTGGACGACGGCGCGGAGGAGCCGACCCAGCAAAGCGACTACAACACCCGGTTGTCCGCCTACCAACGCGGCGAGGCCTGGCGCAACTAAACCCGACCTGACCCAGTGGTCGCCCATATAGCCCTCACCGCGGGCTTCGGGTAATCTCTCCCGTCGATTTACTGCAAGATTTCACCCCAGAGTCGCATGAACCAATCCCGAGTTACCGAGAGTCAGTCGAAAGAACGCGCCCAGAAGGTGTTTGTTGCCATCAAGGAAGCAACGCAGAACAACACCAGCAACTACTTCCGAGTCGGCACGATCAGCGAGACGCTGCGTAATGGTGGTTTTCCACTAGGTTCATGGGAAGTGCGCGGTGAGTTCACGACGCTCGCCAATAATGGCTTCATTGCACTCGACCCAGCAAGCGCCCAATGGCAGCTCACGGCGTCGGGTGCCGACACCGAAAAAATCTAGGCAGCTGCCATGACTGCAAAATCGACCACCAAATCCGATGAGGCGCAAACCGCTACCGAACTGGCAGATTTCGAGACTTCCCTGGATGAACTGGAAACGCTTGTTGAGCAAATGGAGTCCGGCGATCTGACTCTGGAAGAATCACTCCAGGCATTCGAGCGCGGCGTAGCACTGACACGGAGTTGTCAGAATGCCCTCAAGTCCGCCGAATTGCGCGTCCAGAAGCTAACCTCTGCAGGTGCCACAGAACTAGCCAGCTCAGAGCACGAAGACGATACCGAGTGACCGACCACGCCAAGCCCACCAGTTCTGGGGCCAGCCCACCCGCCACTGGCGGGGAACAACACGCCCGCATCGCTGCACTGCGGGAGCAAATTGAAGCGGATCTGCAACTTGGTCTGGACAACACCGGCACCGATCCTGCTTTGGCCTACACACCGTCAATCAACACACCGTCAATCACTGCAGAAACACCACAGCTGCTGGAGGCCATGACCTATGCCACTATGGCGGGCGGCAAACGCTTGCGCCCCCTGCTGTGCCTGGCAAGCGCCAGCGCTGCGGGCGGGCAGGCCGAACAAGCTCGCTACGCCGCTCGCGCACTCGAATACCTGCACACTTATTCGCTTATCCACGACGACTTGCCTGCCATGGACGATGACAGCTTGCGGCGTGGCAAACCTACCTGCCACGTGGTGTATGGCGAGGCAGACGCGATACTGGCCGGCGACGCGCTGCAGGCGCTCGCGTTTGCAACGCTTGCCCAACAACCGGCAAAACCGAGCACCACAGTTGCAATGCTGCAGGTATTAAGCACTGCAGCGGGTTGGACCGGCATGGTCGGTGGGCAGTCATTCGACATCGCTTTAACCGGCGCCGAACGCGTGACTCAGGCGCAACTTGAAACCTTGCACGGGGCAAAAACCGGCGCCTTGTTACGCGCCAGCATGGAACTTGGTGCCATCGCCGCAGAGCCTGATGATTCGCAAATACTTCACCTGTGCACATCCATCGGCTCCCAGTTGGGCCTGGCGTTTCAGGTTGTCGATGACGTACTGGATGTTACCCAGACGACTGCGCAGCTCGGCAAAGATTCAGGCTCAGACGCGCAACAAGGGAAAACAACCTTTGTGGATTTACTGGGCCTGCAGGGCGCGCAAGACTACGCGCGGGATCTTTATAACCAGTCTACTGAGCTGCTGGGGGATTTACCGGGTGATACGGCGTTACTACAGGCAATCGCAAGGGAGGTGGTGTTCCGCAATCGCTAATACTGGCGCGTAAGACTCATGACGCCACCGCCTTCTTCCATGCGCAGCGCACTTAAGAACGACATTCCCAATAGGACTTCTTCGGGATAGAAACCTTCCACGATAGCGGCCGATACGTTGCGCTGCGAGATACCTCCGAGTACCACCTCAGGTAGAATGACGTTATAGCTGTTCGCACGGCCGTTTGCGGTCACAACCTGTCCTTTGAGACCTGCCATATAGTCAATACCCAAACGGTCTGCCTGCGCGGAGCTAATGGCGATTACGGATGCCCCGGTATCTACGAGACAAGCAACGGACTGACCATTGATGAAAATCTGTGTCCGGTATTGTCCCAGTCGGTCGGCGTTTAAGGTGACTACGTCATTAGTACGCTTCTTGAAAGTACCTGCAATTCGCTTCGACAGTTCCAGCGTGTGTCGCTTGCCCCCTATACTAACCACCGCTCGCTCGAGCGTTGCAGAGACGAGCGTTACACCCTCAGGTGAGGTTTCACCCGATCGCAACAGGCGCCGTTTGCCACTGATAGTGAGCACGGCTTGATTACCAAACAAACCATTCACCTGCACATCAGGATAGTCAGCGGCGAAGGCACCAGGCAACCAGCCACCGAGCATCACTAGCAACAGCAGCCGGAGATAAGAGTTTTTCATGGGTCTACTTTACGGCAGTCCTCAGAGTGCGGGACTTCCGAAGGCCAAAAGTGCGACCTGTACCACACCTAAAGCGAGACAGCCCGCGAGCACATCGTCAAGCATCACGCCAAACGGCGTATGCAGCCGATCAGCCCAGGACACCGGCCAGGGTTTGGCTATGTCAAATAAACGAAACGCGCCAAAGCAAAGCAGCAGCACCCACCAGACCATCGGCGCAAACAGTAGTGCAATCCACACACCGATAATTTCATCGATGACAATTTCGGGGGCATCCATGACACCATAGCGTTGTTGCATGGCGCGAATAGCGACAAGTCCAAGACTAAAAGCAACGAGCGCAGTCAGCGCAATGATCGGCAAACCAAGATGCCCCACCACGGCTACCCAAAGCACCACACCAAGTACGGAACCCCAGGTACCCGGAGCCTTTGGTAACAAACCAGAGCCTAGCCCCGTTGCGTACAGCACAGACGGGTAGCGCAGCGAACGAACGGACAGCGGCGGCTCTTGTGTCATACCTGGCTCCTGTTGGCGAAATGATCAAAGCCGTTTTGCGCAAGCGGAACCCCATCGAGCCATACCTTGCCGCCCGTACCCGCTGCAGTAGTACTCGAATCATCCTCCACAGATGCAGAGGCGACGACACCAATACGACAGACCCCGTCTTGCAACGCCCCAATCCTTTCGCGCTGAGCAACAGCCGCAGTGAACGCAAGATGATAGTCGTCGCCACCATACAATGACTGTTCCAGAGTGGCGCCGACAAACCGCGGAATGGCAGCGCTGGATAGTTCAAGCGCTACGTTGCTTAAGCGTGCGATGTGCCCCAAGTCTGCTGCGAGTCCGTCTGAAATATCGATGGCAGAGCTCGCAATATCACGTAAGGCAATGCCAAGTGCGAGCTGTGGCAAGGGCAGGTAATACTGTTGCTGTTGCGGGGTCATGTTGGCAGCCGAGGTGTCCCCTGTCGTTTCGGCCGTGTAAACGACATCAGCAAGACCGCCGGCGGCAAGAGCAGCCGCTGCGCCACCCAGCGCACCGCTCACCCACACATCGTCGCCTGGCTGTGCGCCGCTGCGCAGCAGTGCCTGACTTTGAACAACCGCGCCCTGTACCGTGATGCAAATGCTTAACGGTCCCGCACTCAGATTGCCGCCGGTTACTGGACAGTCGAACTGCTGTGCAGCAGCAGCGAACCCCTGGCTTAACTCCCGAACCCAAGAAGCAGAAACAGAAGCGGACGCTTCTGGCGGCAACACCAAAGAAATGACACACGCCAATGGCTGCGCCCCCATGGCTGCAAGATCCGACACGCTGGCCCGCAATGCCCGCTCACCAATAAGCTGTGGCGCAGCACCGGCAGGAAAGTGCACATCGGGCAACAGGGTATCTACTGAGGTGACCAGAGCCTCGCCAGCAGGTACGGCAACAAGTGCGGCGTCGTCACCGGGCCCAAGCAGCACGCTACTGCCGCTGGAGGCCGCGCCTAACTGCGCAACAATTGTATCTATCAGTTCGAATTCGCCGGTGCGGCGGTTCATGACGCGGCCGCAGCGGTCTCTATAGGTCGTAACGTTAGCGCCAGCTTATCGAGCACGGCATTAACAAACTTATGACTGTCTTCGGCGCCGTAGCTTTTGGCAAGCTCCACGGCTTCGGCAATAACAACGCGAAATGGAATCTCTTCACAGTCACGCAGCTCATAGCAACCCAAATACAAAATACCGCGCTCGAGCTTGCCGAGTTCTTCGTTGCTGCGCGTCATTACCGGCGCCAGCAACTCATCAAACTCTGCGGTGCAATGCATGATGACTTTCAGCGCATCGCGAAACAGTTCACGATCGACCTTAGACAGTTTGCCTGCGTCGGCAAACTGTTGCTCAAGTTCCTGGGTAGAGGGTTGCGAGAATTGCCACTGGTACAACGCCTGCACCAGTGCAACCCGAGTGCGATGACGAGCCCAACGATTGGGTTTCGCCACTAGCTGCCTGCCTTGAGCGCAACGCTCAAAATCGCTAATCCCAAATCGGTGAGTACAACACCATAGTGTTCCAATGTGTTGTGTGCTGCCATCGTTGTTACTCTTTCTACGCTAAAAAGCCGCTAAGCTAAAAAATTGTCGGGGTAGCCCAGAGGTACCACGTCGACATGCTCGAGGTTTCTGGACTGCCGTACCAATCGGGTTCGCACATCTACACCAACCAGGTCGACAGAGGCTATTTTAGCCTCAACTGCCTCGCTCATGCTGGCCAGTGTCAACCCGGCCATGGGACGTGCGTCACTCCCAAGCACTTTGGGTGCGCTATACACCAGCAATTCATCCCACAAATCGAGCTGCAGAAAGGCACCAACCAGCTCCGCGCCGGCCTCTAGCAGCACTTCGTTGCAGCCCTGCCGGGCAAGCTGGGCCAGAAGATTGCCGATATCCACTCGCCCACCCGGCACGCTGCCGGGATACTCAGCGGCGCTGGCAAGCAACGTCTCGTGACCATCTGTAAAGACCTGCGCAGTGCGCGGAGTCCGACGCTGCGAATCGAACACCACCCGCAACGGCTGCCGAATGCCAGCGTGCGCGGCGCTCACAAAATGTTCGTCCCGAACCGTCAGCGCCGGATCGTCAGCGATGACGGTGCCGGCCCCGGTGATTAACGCACAGCTTCGGGCCCGCCAATACTGCACATCACGGCGAGCAAGCTCACCCGTAATCCATTTGCTCTCACCCGAGGCCATCGCCGTTCTACCATCAAGAGATTGTGCAATCTTGAGCCGAATATAAGGGCGGTCGTGCAGCATGTTGGTGACATGCCCGTACACCAACCGCTCGGCGCTCGCTAATGCTTCGACCTCAACCGCGATACCGGCTGCGCGCAACAGCGCCACACCTTCGCCTGCAACCTTGGGGTGCGGATCGAGCTTGGCAATCACCACGCGACTCACACCCGCATCAATCAATGCGCCAGTGCAGGCAGGCGTCCGTCCGGCATGACAACAGGGTTCGAGCGAGACGTAGGCGGTTGCTCCCGCGATTTCGGTAGTGGCATGCCGCTGCCGCGCGTCCGCCAGGGCATTAACCTCAGCATGCCCCTGACCGCTGCGCAGATGGGCGCCACTGCCAAGCAACATTCCGTTCTTAACCAGCAAACAACCAACCCGCGGGTTGGCCGTGACAGAGAACATGCCTTGTTCGGCAACTTCTACGGCGCGCTGTAAAAACAATCTGTCGGCTGCGTCCAGCATAGGGGGCTAACGCTTACCGCGGGCAGAGGCCCCCGTTGGCTTGGCGCTGACATCGGTTAACCGGGAAATTTCTGCCTGGAATTCCTGAATGTCCTGAAAATCGCGATAGACAGATGCAAAGCGTACGTACGCAACCACATCCAGCTCTTTCAGTTCTTCCATCACCAGCTCACCCACGGCGCGCGACGGCAGTTCGCGTTCACCTGTGCTGCGCAGCCTATGCATGATGCGCAGCAACGCGCCCTCTACCGCTTCAGTGCTGACGGGACGTTTTTCAAGTGCGCGCTGCAAACCCGCGCGCAGTTTGTCTTCGTTAAAAGGTTCACGCCCGCCGCCGCTCTTTACCACGCGCGGCATGACTAATTCGGCGGTCTCAAAGGTTGTAAAACGTTCTTCGCAGGTTTGGCAGGAACGCCGACGGCGCACCTGATCACCATCGGCAACCAGCCTCGAGTCAATTACCTTGGTGTCATCGGCACCACAGAACGGGCAATGCATGGCACTTAGCTACTGTACACCGGATGTGCCGCACAGAGCGCGAGCACCTTGGTGCGTACGGCTTCGATGGTTGCTTCTAGCTTGGCTTCGTTGTCGATATCGTCGAGCACATCGCACATCCAGCCGGTGAGCGTTGCGCAGTCTGCTTCTGTGAAGCCGCGGCGCGTAACTGCAGGACTGCCAATGCGCAAGCCAGAAGTTACAAACGGCGAGCGCGGATCGTTGGGTACTGCGTTTTTATTCACGGTGATGTTGGCGCGCCCAAGTGCTGCATCGGCGGCCTTGCCGGTAATGTCTTTGCTAATCAGGTCAAGCAGAAACAGATGGTTGTCGGTACCGCCGGAAACAATATCGAAGCCACGCTCCTGAAACACCCGCGCCATCGCCTGCGCATTCGCCACAACGCGTTTTTGATAGGCACGAAACTCATCGGACATGGCTTCTTTAAAACACACTGCCTTGCCAGCAATCACATGCATTAGCGGCCCACCCTGAGAACCGGGAAACAGCGCCGAATTTAGTTTCTTGTGAATTGCCTCATCGGCGCCGGCCAAAATAATTCCGCCGCGCGGGCCCGCAAGCGTTTTGTGCGTGGTTGAGGTCACCACGTGGGCGTGCGGCATGGGGCTTGGGTATTCGCCTGCCGCTACCAGACCTGCCACGTGCGCCATGTCGACCATGAGGTAGGCGCCCACGGAGTCGGCAATCTCCCGAAAACGCGCCCAGTCGAGCTGGCGTGAATAGGCTGAAAAGCCAGCAATCACCATCTTTGGTTGATGCTCGGTTGCCAGCCGCTGTACTCCGTCGTAATCAACCTCGCCGGTATCCGGGTTCAGACCATATTGCACCGAGTTATAGAGCTTGCCGGAGAAGTTTGGTGCGGCACCGTGCGTCAGGTGTCCACCGGCGTCCAGACTCATACCGAGAATGGTGTCACCACCCGACAGCAAGGCGAGGAAAACCGCCGCGTTGGCCTGCGAGCCTGAATGCGGCTGCACGTTCGCGTAGTCAGCCCCAAACAACGCCTTGACTCGCTCAATCGCCAGCACCTCTACCTGATCGACATACTCACAACCACCGTAGTAACGCTTACCAGGATAGCCTTCAGCGTATTTGTTAGTGAGCTGACTGCCCTGCGCCTGCATCACAAGCGGGCTTGTGTAATTCTCGGAGGCTATGAGCTCAACGTGTTCTTCCTGCCGCCGGTTTTCGTGTTCCATGGCAGACCATAGTTCCGTGTCAAATTCGGCGATGCCAGAGGCACTGACAGATGAATCACCAGCGAAGCTGGAAGAGGCAACAGATTCAGCCATGGGGTGGCGTCCTACAGGAGTAATTTGGAGAGCGCATTGTAGCTCAGTGCTCCTGAAGAGGTGAGCCCGTCGGCACGAGAGTCATTCATGTCCGGCATGCAAAACCGGCATGCACAGCGCCTGCTGCTTTTTAATGCCGCTTGGCACGGGGCCTGAAAGGCTCAATAATCGCGGCCCTTACAGCAAATCGAGCCTCCAGTCGCCATGGCCCAATACGTCTACACCATGCAGGGTGTATCGAAGATCGTGCCGCCCAAGCGCGTTATTCTCGAGAACATCCACCTGAGCTTTTTTCCTGGCGCCAAAATTGGCGTGCTCGGCCTGAATGGCGCCGGTAAATCGAGTTTGCTGCGCATCATGGCGGGGGAAGACAGAGAATTTGATGGCGAGGCACGACCACAAAAAGACATCCGGGTGGGCTATTTACCCCAGGAGCCCCAGTTAGACCCCGGCCTCGACGTACGCGGTAACGTCGAACAGGGATTAGGGGAAGTGATGACCCTGCTCAACGAGTTCAATGCCATCAGCGAGAAATTCGCCGAGCCCATGGATGACGATGAGATGAACGCACTGCTCGAACGCCAGGGTGAACTGCAGAGCGCCATCGACGCCGCTGATGGTTGGGACATCGACCGGACACTGGAGATTGCCGCTGACGCCCTGCGCCTGCCCGCGTGGGATGCCTCCATCGACAAACTGTCAGGCGGCGAAGCGCGGCGAGTGGCGCTGTGTGCCCTGCTGTTATCAAAGCCCGACATGCTGCTGCTCGACGAACCTACCAACCATCTCGATGCCGAGAGTGTCGCCTGGCTTGAGAGATTTCTCGACACTTTTCCGGGCACCGTGGTGGCCGTCACCCACGACCGCTACTTTCTCGACAACGTGGCCGGCTGGATTCTGGAACTCGATCGCGGCCGCGGCATACCCTATGAAGGCAACTACTCGGCCTGGCTCGAAACCAAAGATGAACGCCTCGCCGCAGAAGCAAGCCAGGAGAAAGCCCGGCAACGCGCCATCAAGTCGGAGCTTGAATGGGTGCGTAGCAACGCCCGTGGTCGGCAATCGAAAAGCAAGGCTCGCCTCGCCCGCTTTGAAGAACTCATGAGCGACGACAATCAAAAACGCGCCGAAACCACCGAGCTGTACATTCCGCCCGGCGAGCGGCTTGGCGAAAAAGTGATTCACTTAAACAACGTCAGCAAGGGCTTTGATGACCGCCTGCTCATCGACGATCTGTCCTGCGAAATCCCGCAAGGTGCAATCGTCGGCATCATCGGTGGCAACGGGGCAGGCAAATCGACTTTTTTCCGCATGCTGACCGGCGCAGAATCGCCAGACAGCGGTAGCATCGAGTTTGGTGACACCGTGGAACTCGCCTACGTCGACCAAAGCCGCGACGAACTCGACGCCAAGAAAACCGTTTGGGAAGAAATCTCCGACGGCCTGGACATTATGAAGATTGGCAAATACGAGACCGCGAGTCGGGGCTACGTGAGCCGATTTAACTTCAAAGGCTCTGACCAGCAAAAACACATTGGCACGTTGTCGGGTGGCGAGCGCAATCGGGTACACCTGGCAAAGCTGTTAAAGCGTGGTGCGAATGTACTGCTGTTGGACGAACCCACCAACGATCTCGATGTAGAAACCCTGCGCGCACTCGAAGAAGCGATACTTAACTTTCCTGGCACAGTGCTCGTCATCTCGCACGATCGCTGGTTCCTCGACCGTATAGCCACCCACATGCTGGCGTTTGAGGGCGACAGCCATGTGGAATGGTTCGCCGGTAACTTCAGCGACTACGAAGCCGACAGAAAACGCCGTCTCGGCGACGACACAACACCATCGCGTCTTGTGCACAAGCGCATCAGCCGATAACAGGAACACACTATGTCAACCAACAGGTCACATGAGATTCGACCGGGCCGCCTGAGCGACGTTGATGCCATTGCGGCTATGATGCCCGAACTCGCCAGTTTCGAAACGCTCGAAGGCCGCAATCCACGCGACCTTTGGGAAGGCGACGTCGCTACATTGCAGCGTTGGAAGAACGGCCAGGAACCCAATGTGATGGTGCATGTTGCCGAGGCAGCAAATGGAGTCGTCGAAGGCTTCACCATGGTAAGTCTGCGCGAAGAAGCCATGAGCCATGAACCCAGCTCGCACCTTGAGGCCATAGTGGTGCATAAGAACGCGCGAGGTGCCGGTTTGGGCACAAAGCTATTGGCAAACGCAGAACAGCACGCCAAGTCCGCGGGGGCGAAAACCATGACGCTGCATGTGTTTGAAAAAAACGTGACCGCGCGCGCGGTTTATCGACGTGCCGGCTACGACGAAGAGATGATTCGCGATATCAAACAACTGACTTGAACAGTCGAGCCGGGTATTTCCACTGACTGAGCAGCCCCTAACGAGCAGCAGAGCCCTCACGTTTACGTTACTCGTTTGCGGCACCGTGCTGGGCCTTGCCGGCACTGACCTGGTGTTACCGGCCATTCCTACCCTGCCCCAGTCTTTAGCCGGCAACATCGAACAGGCACAGCTTGTACTCGCGGCTTACGCGGGCGGGTCAGGTATCGGACTGCTATTTTTCGGCGAGCTGGGCGCACGTTATGACCAGCGGCGGCTGCTGATGGCCTCCCTGGCTGGATTTGCGTGTCTGTCTTTGCTTGCGACTGTAACCAGTTCGATCCTGCAACTCGTAGGCGTGCGACTGCTGCAAGGTTTCGCTGGTTCCGCAGCCGCCGTGTTTGCACCAGGCATGATTCGCAAGATGTTTGATGAGCCAGGTGCACTACGCGCACTCGGTCTTATGGGCAGCGTGGAGTCGATGGTGCCCGCACTCGCCCCCATACTGGGTGCGTGGCTACTGATCTATTTCGACTGGCAGATTTCGTTTGTCATTATTGGCGCGCTCGCAGCAACGCTCGCAGTCGTCTGGTTGTTCTTTCCAAGGCTATTACCGAATGTGCGCTCCACCCAGTCCAGTCAGGGCTACACGGCTCTAGTGAACAATCGTAGCTTTCAGCACTATGCGTTGAGCCAGGCGTTCACGCTGGGCGGTTTGCTGGTCTTTGTGTTTGGCGCACCAACCGTCATTACCTTAACCATGGGCGGCAGCCTTAGCGACTTTGTCGTCATGCAGGTTATTGGCATTACGTTCTATGTCCTTAGTGCCAACCTTGCATCCCGCAGCGTTGCCCGCTTTGGCGCCGAACGGATGATTTTGCTGGGTTCCGTCATGAGCGCCGCAGGTTTTAGCAGTATTTTTGCCTATGCAATGGTCATCGACACGACTGCCGGGTACCCCAACACCCAGATGCTCTGGCTGCTGTTCGCCATTGGGAATCTCGGGCTCGGCCTGCGTGGGCCACCAGGATTTTACAAAGCGGTGTTGGCAGCCGGTGATAACGATGCACGCGGTGCGGCGTTGATGCTGCTGTACACGCTAATGACCGCAGCCCTCGGTACAGCGGCCGTGGCGCCGTTTATCGAGCTGGGGCTCGTACCTCTAAGTATGGCGGCAATGCTCGTATCCTGGGCCTCTGTGGCGCTGGTCGTTCGTCACCAAGGCGGCGCGCACGAGTAACCCTTTTAGTGTATTCAAGTTAAGATGACACAAAGATCGCGGTCACCGCGGCACTGGCTACACGGACACTGACAGCTAACTAGTGGCGGTTAACCATTTACTGCCAGCTACTACCGGCTACTAATAACAACTAAAGAACCAAACACCTGTTAAAAGGGCGGACTTATGAGCACATCTACCTTCCAATATCTCGATCGCGCACTCGGTCAACTTCGTGATCTGGGCTTGATGCCAGAGAAGACTGAAGAGGCGCCCGTTGTTGCGCTACTGCAGCGCATCAGCGACATCGACGAAGACAAAGTACTGGCAATTGCCCGCACACTGTCCCAGGCGTCGGTGTTTAACGAGGTTGTGCGCGAGCAGGTTTCACTGATGAAACTGGGCGAGCGCTACGAAGTAATCACCAAGTCGTTCAACAGCATTCGTGACGACGCCAAGTCGATGGTCAAGCAGGTAGAAGACGGCAAAATTGACACGTTCGAACGCATCGGCAATGTGTGGATGAAAGTAACTCGCGGCGATATCGCTTCGCGGTTCGACAAAATCAAGGAAACCTACCTCGAAGTCGCCAGCGATTCGGCCGATCAAATCGAGCGCGAACATACCATCCTCAACGCCTACCAGGACTTTCGCGGTGCAATGAAAGAGGCCGAAATTTACGCGCTCGATGTTATGCGCAAGGCTGAAGAAATCTGGGAGGCTGAAAAGGTGCGCCTCGACTCCGCTATGACTGCCGTTAATGAGTTTGCCGGTGAAGATCTTGCTGCCCGAGCCAAGCTCGAACTCACCCGCGATGAACGCCTGCGCGACTTGCAGTTTGCAGAGGACCGCTATCAAATTGCCAAAGATCTCTCTGATAATTTGACGGTTAACTACAACACGTCAGAGGTTGTGATGGCGCGCTTAATGCAAACCACATCCGCCAAAGAGCGCGTCTACAAGCAATCAATCACTTTCTTCGGCACTAACGAAACGGTACTCACCGCGCTCTCAGCGTCCTTCACCGGTCTGTTTGGCTTGCATGAGTCAACCCAGGCACTCGAAGCAATGAAAGACGGCGTGTCAAAAAGTCTGGAAGATCTGGCCGACATCGGTGGCAAGGTTCAGGAAGCTGCGGTACGGGCGGGCTACGGCCCAACGATCCGCGCCGAGTCCGTCCAAAAACTGGTGGAGTCTGTAGTCAATTTTCAGGAACGCTCCACCACCATCATTGCTGAGATGCGCGTGCTCTCCACAAAAAATGCCGCAGAAATTCGCGATGCCGTGGAGGATGGCAAACAACGCCTTGCCCATCTCGTGAAGTCTGGCAAAGGCCTGCCACCGGCAAAACTTCCTGCCACCGGTAAAGCCTAAGAGCCTGACCCGTGAGGCTGATCCGAGAGCACGCGCTGGAGGCGTCTGACGTTGGCTGAGTCGACCCCAAAAATGGAAGAACTAGAGCAAGCACCGCTCGATGAGCTGATGCAGGCAATGGATGTGGTCGACACTCTGCGCCACAGCGAAAACCTGGTCGAACGGGAGCTCGATGCCGAGGGTCGGCGCGATCGGCTCATTGACCGCCTGCGCGAGATTTATCAGGGCCAGGGCATCGAGGTTTCTGACGCGGTATTGGAACAGGGTGTACAAGCGCTCGAAGAAGACCGTTTCAGCTATACGCCACCGCCGGAAGGTTTTGCGACACGAATGGCGCGCATGTATGTGCGCCGCAGCGTGTGGGGCAAACCAGTTGCTTTGCTGCTGGGCATTTTGCTAATCGCCTTCGCGGGCTACCTGTTTTTAGTGAAGTTTCCGCAAATGCGCGAACAGGCAGAGTTACCGGACAGCATCGACAACACCTTTGGTCAGATTGTTCAGGTGGCTGAATCACCTGCTGCAACCGACAGGGCCCAGGTGTTACTGCAAGACGCGCGCGCCGCTATCGACAACTCTGACTACCCGACGGCTAACGGTCATCGTCTGGAAATGGAGCGCATGCTGAGCAATCTGCAAAGCGAGTATGAGCTGCGCATACTCGCCCGCCCCAACGAACTATCGGGTGTATGGCGTGTGCCTGCAGTAAACCCCAACGCCCGCAACTACTACCTGATTGTTGAAGCCATCGACAACAAAGGCAATCGCCTGCGCTTGCCGATCGAAAACGAAGAAAACGGCAAGGTACGCAACGTGTCCAAGTGGGGCGTGCGAGTCGAAAAGTCGACGTTCGACGCAATCGCCGCAGACAAGCGCGACGACGGCATCATTCAAGGCAATATCATAGGCCGCAAGGTGCGCGGCAAACTTGAACCCGACTATTTGGTGCCCACCCCTGGTGCCACCATCACCGACTGGTAGCCCCATGCTCAGCGGACGCGACACCCTCTTACAAATCGAGCGCACCCTGCGCAGCGTGCGGGATGAATCTGACCGACTCGGCCGCGAAGTTAAGTCCACGGCGGGGCAGTTAGCCAGTAATCGCCAGCAGCAGGCCCACGCGATTCGCCAATTGGCGCAGCTGCGGCTGTCCGAAATCGAGCGCGGCGAGTTGTTTGAATCTCTGGATAGCGCCGATCGACTTGCTCAGCAGGCCATTAAAGATCGCGATCGGGCCTATGCGGAACTGGAAGAGCAGCTTACTGCCGCCCGACGCGCGCTGGAAAATCTGGAAGCGCAACGCAAAGTGGTGCACGAAGACGTCGATCATGCCGCTCAACGGCTTGCCAATGGTGAAGCAACGGTACAACGTCACCTCGAAGAAGACGCGACCTACCAACAGCAACTGCAAAAAGTGCGCGATGCTACCCAGGTGGCTGATGCCGCCAGCGACAAAACCGAAACAGCGGAAGCGGATCGCATTGAGAAGGGCAAACCCTTCGAAGATGATCTGTTATTCAATTATCTGTGGCAGCGCAAGTACGGCACCAGCGAGTACCGCTCCGGACTAATCGCCCGTTGGCTCGACGGTTGGGTAGCCGGCATCATCAAGTATCAGCAAGCACGGCCCACCTACTTCAACCTGCTGGAAATCCCACGCCGACTGCGCGCCCATGCAGAACGTCGCCAGTTGGAAGCGGAAGCCGAGCTAGAGAGCTTACGCGAACTGGAGGTACAGGCCGCAAACGCGCAAGGCATTCCCGCACTCGCTGACCAGCTTGCCAATGCAGAGCAGCAGCAAGACAAGGTAGACGCCAACATCGAACAAGCTGAAGCCGATCTCGGCAAGTTGAATGAGGCTCGAGCCGCCTTCGGTGCTGGGAACGATCTGCACATTCAAAAAGGCCTGGCCGTGCTGGCTGAAGCATTGCAAAACAAAGACACTCGCGCACTGCTACAACGGGCGAGCTCTACCTACGACCGCAGCGATGACACCCTGGTAGACGAGCTACTGGATCTGCGCGAAGCGCACGAGATGATCGAGGACGAACTCGAAGATCATCGCCGCACCCAGGCAGGCCAAATCGCCCGCCTTAAGGAACTCGAAGCCGTGCGCCGCCGCTTTAAGAGCAAGCGCTTCGATGATTTGCGCTCAGGCTTTAGCGACAACAATGCAGTAGAAGCCATACTGGGACAGTTCCTACGCGGCCTCGTTGGCGGCAATGAGCTCTGGCGAGTGCTCGAACGCCTGCAACGCCATCGCGATGTTGGCGCGTGGCCAGACTTCGGTTCGGGTGGTTTCGGGCACCGACGCTCGCGCGGGCGCAGCCCTACCTGGCATTGGCCCGGTAACAATCGCGGCGGCTGGCGCATGCCCAGTGGTGGTGGCTATCGCTCCCGCGGCGGCAGTTTTGGACGCCGTGGCGGCTTTGGCAGAAGAAGTGGCGGCTTTGGTCGCAGCGGCGGCTTTGGTCGCAGCGGCGGGGGTTCGCGCGGTGGCGGATTCAAAACCGGCGGTGGCTTCTAACTCGATGTGTAACGGTTAATCAGCGTAAGCAAAACGCGGCGCTGTTTGGCCCAGGCAACATCTTCGTCAGACCCCCAGGGCAATGTGCAATGCACCCTGGTTACATCCTCACAGGCTTGAAACAAGTGCGCGTACATCTGCGGTTTGGCGCCATAAGCCTCGTGGTTCGCCACCTCAAACTTGAAGTACACCTCAAGCGATCCCGCATCTGCGTCCATTAACAGGCTGACCACCTGCTCCATCATGCGACCGCGCATGAGCTCGTCGGTATGCAGCATGAGTTCGGCCGAGTCGGGGCACAGCTCGAAGTAGCGCGCAAAGGTTTTGGCGTAAAAGTCCGGTTCTGCGGCGGCGGCACTTTCAAGTGTTGCAATCAGCGTGTCTATGGCAAGAGGCAATTCTGCACCCTGTTATTTTCTTCTGCGCCCAAGGAGCATACTGTGGAACCAGACCGACTCAAAACTCTGGTGCGAGCCAGATGCGAAAAAAAATACAAGGAGCAACAACCTGTGCTAACCGACTTCACCAAAACATCGTTTACGGCGCCGGTGGGCATAAATCACCCCAACCCTGAAGTAGTAGAACACGATGTTTACACGCTGGGCACACAGGGGCCTACGGTTGTCATCATTCAGGAGTTACCCGGCATCGGCCCACAAACCATCGATTTGGCCAAACGTTTCCAGGCCGCTGGGTTTCGAGTCGTGCTGCCACATCTGTTTGGCCCACTTGGCCGCATCTCGATGCTGGGCAACACCGGCCGGGTATTCTGCATGCGGCGCGAATTCAAAATCATGGCCAAGCACGAATCCAGCCCAATCACCGACTGGTTGAAGGCGTTGTGCCGCGATCAGCTCGACAACCACGGCAGCAGCGCCATCGGCGTTATCGGCATGTGCCTAACCGGCAACTTCGCGATCTCCATGATGGCGGATGACGCAATACTGGCCGGTGTGGCAAGTCAGCCCTCGTTGCCGATCGGCAAGCATTCCCACTTGCATATGTCTGCAGCAGAAATCTCGGCAGCCCGCGACCGTCTGACAGAACACGGCCCAATGCTCGCCATGCGCTTTGCCGGCGACAAACTGTGTACCGCCGAGAAATTTTCGGCACTTGATAAGGCATTCAACGATGATGCAGAGCGCATCCGTCTGCTGGAATTGCCAGGCGCAGGACACTCCGTACTCACCCTCGACTTCGCAAAACGGGCAGAGGTTACCGAAGACGCCTTCACACAAGTACTCGATTACTTTAATAGCAAGCTAAAAGAGGCCTAACTAAAACCGCAACTCAATCGCTAATAGATTGCTGTTGCGTTACCCCGGATTGTTCGCCACACCGTCAAATACTTCGAGCACCCCGGCCAGATTGCTAACACCTTCTACCAACAAACCCTGCATGGGTTTCTTCGGCGCGTTGCCTGCAGGGCAAATAGCACGCTTAAAGCCGTGTTTGCGCGCCTCGTTCAGACGCTGCTCACCATTGGCTACCGGACGAATCTCACCCGTTAAGCCCAGTTCGCCAAACACAATCAACTCCTTGCTGAGCGTGCGATTGCGGAAGCTGGATAGTACCGAAATAAGCGTCGCAAGATCTGCCGCGGTTTCGTTGATGCGTACACCCCCAACCACGTTGGCAAATACGTCTTGGTCGGCCAGTGATATGCCGCAATGTCGATGCAGCACCGCAAGATGCATGCCCAGGCGTTGTGGGTCGAGGCCAACCGCCAGACGTTTCGCATGACCACCCTGGCCTTCGTCAACCAGGGCTTGAATTTCAACCAGTAGCGGCCGCGTGCCTTCCCAGGTAACAGTGGCCACACTGCCGGGCGACGTTTTTTCTGCGCGTTGCAAAAAAATTGCAGAAGGGTTAGCCACTTCGCGCATGCCTTTGTCAGTCATGGCAAAGACACCAAGCTCATTAACGGTGCCAAAGCGATTCTTCACACCCCGCAACGTGCGATACCGATTGCTGCCACCGGAGTCGAACATGACAAAGCAGTCGATCATATGCTCAAGCACTTTGGGGCCGGCGATGCTGCCTTCTTTGGTGACATGACCCACCATTACCACCACAGTACCTGTTTGTTTTGCCAGCCGGGTAAAGAATGCTGCTGTCTCGCGAACCTGCGTGACCGTCCCCGGGTGCGAATCAATCGAGCCGAGCTGCATCACCTGAATAGAGTCGAGTACCAGTAGCGCAGGTGGCTTCTCCGAAATCAGTCGAGCGATGGACTCTGCACGAGTTTCCGCGGCAACTTCCAGCTTGTCGAGGGGCAACCCAAGACGCCGCGCCCGCATGGCCAATTGCTGCAGGCTTTCCTCGCCAGACACATAAAGCACAGACTGGAGCTGCGCGAGTTCGGTACACACTTGCAGCAGCAAGGTACTCTTACCCGCGCCTGGGTCGCCGCCCAGCAGCACAACGGAGCCAGGCACAAAACCACCACCCAGAACGCGGTCGAGCTCGGCAATGCCCGTCTCAATGCGGGACATTTCCTGGGTTTCGACATCGCTGAGCTTTTTGACTTCAGAGACCGTACCGCTGTATCCCTGGGCGCCACCGCCACTGGCCAAAGGACCGACGGTTATTTTGGACAGTGTGTTCCACTCGTTGCAGCTCGCACACTGCCCCTGCCACTTGCTGTGTTCCGCGCCGCAGTCGGTGCAAACATAGGCTGACTTAACTTTCTTTACCTTAGTTGCCACGCTAGTGCATGTCTTCGTAGCGATCGTTAGCGAGATTATCGAACTTGGTTAGCGGCCCAAAGAAGGCCAGCTTCAGCGCTCCAATCGGGCCGTTACGTTGCTTACTGATGATGAGTTCCGCTTTGCCCTTGTCTTCAGACTCGGGGTGATACACCTCATCCCGATAAATAAACAAAATAACGTCAGCATCTTGCTCAATCGCACCGGACTCACGCAGGTCACTCATTACCGGACGTTTGTTCTCGCGGCCCTCCAAACTCCGGTTAAGTTGCGACAGAGCAACAACCGGACATTTCATTTCTTTGGCTATGCCTTTAAGCGAACGCGAAATCTCGGAGATTTCATTGGTGCGATTCTCGTGTCTGTCAGACGAGCCACGCATAAGCTGCAGATAATCAACAACGATAAGCTTAAGACCACCGGCCTCACGCGCAGTTCGCCGGGCGCGGGTGCGCACCTCTGTCGGTGACAAGGCCGGCGAATCGTCAACGTAGAGCTTTTTGTCTTTAAGCTGGCTAACGGCCGAGGTAAAACGGGGCCAGTCATCATCCTGCAAATCACCGGTACGCATACGGGTTTGGTCGATACGGCCAAGCGATGACAGCATGCGCATGACAATCTGATCCGCCGGCATTTCCATGGAAAAGAACAACACCGCCCCCTCCCCTTCCGACATCACCGCATGCTCGGCCATGTTGATCGACAGCGCGGTTTTACCCATCGACGGGCGCGCCGCAACAATCACCAAATCAGAATCTTGCAAACCCGCCGTCATGCGATCGAGATCGTGAAAGCCTGTCGCGAGCCCAGTGATGGCATCGCGGGTTTGAAACAGCTTTTCAATTTTTTCGACCGCCTGGGTCAGCAAAGGGATGACGGGCTGCGGGCCGCCCTCGGTCATTCGGCCTTCAGAGATTCGAAAAATCTCCTGCTCGGCGGTGTCTACCAGATCGGCGGTGGCGCGACCGTCAGGATTGAACGCTGATTCAGCAATGCGGTTGGCGGCACCCAGCAACTGCCGCAGAGTTGAGCGCTCCCGAACAATCTTGGCGTAGGCCACAACATTGCTGGCGCCAGGTGTGTTCTCGGCGATCTCCGCCAGATAAATCGCACCGCCGGCCTTTTCCAGCAACCCAGAGTGTTGCAAGCGGGTGCTCACCGTCACGACATCAAGCGGTTCATTATCTTCGGCCAGGTACCCCAACGCCTCAAAAATGATCTGGTGCTGCGGGCGATAGAAGTCCGCTGCGGCGACCACCTCGAGCACGTTAAACCAGGCACTGTTATCGAGCATCACACCGCCCAACACGGCTTGTTCCGCCTCCAGTGAGTGCGGCGGTACCTTCAGATTTTTTAGCGTGCTGCTACCGGTACCCCAGTTAACGGTGGTGTTGGGTGGGTTCTCTATGCTGCCAGCGGCACTCGCCAACGACCCACCCCGCACCACCGGCGGCGTCGCTGCCAGACCTGGATCAATATCAGGTTCGGGAGCACCATCCATCGGCGTGAGCCCACCTGCGAACCTCTCGTCGTCAAACTCATCCGCATCCGCGGGCAAGTCGTAGTCTTCAAGGGGGGGCTGTTCGGCTGTGTTATCCACAGCTTTACTCACAGCCTCATCGTCACCCTTTTTGGGCGACTCTGGGGAGGTGGAATCGCTCGGCGGTTCAGAGGTTTCAGACATGGCAGCCAGGTAGTGATAGAAATGCCCAAGGGGGAAGCAACTCTACCAACTTTTCGCGACGAGGGTGAGCAGACACTCGCCCCCGTCCCAATCCCCATCCAAGTCTGAGTCTGAGTCGCTATTCGGCGACCACAGTGACCTTGATGGTCTCGGTAAAGTCGGCGTCGAGCTGGATGTCCACTTCGTACTCGCCAATCTGACGAATCACACCATCAGGCATGCGTACTTCGGCCTTGTTGATCTCAATATTCTTGCCCGCCAGAGCGTCAGCAACTTCCTGTGTGCCAACACTGCCGTAGAGCTTACCTTCGTCTGCGGAGCGCGCGACGATCGTTACCTCAACGTCTTTCAAACCAGCAGCCCGCTGTTCTGCGGCGCTACGACGCTTCAGGGCAGCCGCTTCGAGCTCAGCACGGCGCGCCTCGAAGCCCTTACGATTTTCTTCGGTCGCGCGAACAGCACGACCCTGTGGAATCAGAAAGTTACGGGCGAAGCCGTTCTTGACGATAACCTCATCACCAAGCTCGCCGAGCTTGCCAATGCGTTCAAGCAAAATTACGTTCATGTGAGTCTCCGCTGCCTATTCGTGCTGGTCGGTATAAGGCAGCAGCGCCAGGTAGCGTGCACGCTTAACCGCCGTAGCCAATTGGCGCTGGTACTTCGCTTTGGTGCCAGTGATGCGACTAGGAACAATCTTGCCGGTCTCACTAACGTACTGTTGCAGAATGTCGAGATCCTTGTAGTCGATCTCCTTGATGCCTTCCGCGGTAAAACGGCAGTACTTCTTGCGTCGAAAATGTCTGGCCATTATTCGCCCTCCTCTATAGCCGCAGGGGTGGTAGCTGAGTCAGCAGGTGCGTCAACCGACTCTGCCTCAGCAGGCGCACTGTCGTCGTCGGCACCGGGAACTGCGGCCGCTGCGCGAGCTGCCAGTTCTTCTTCGCGCCGCCGGTCGCGTTCGCGATCTTTTTCCTGCTCTTTGAGTTCTTCTTCGTAAATCTTCGAGTTGCCGGTAATGGCTTCGTTGCGACGCACCACCATGTTGCGCAGCACGGCATCGTTAAAGCGGAAGGCGCTCTCGAGCTCAGCGAGCACGTCGCTGCCCACTTCGATGTTCATGAGGATGTAGTGAGCTTTGTGGATCTTCAGGATTGGGTAGGCTAGCTGGCGCCGACCCCAGTCTTCAGTGCGGTGTACTTTACCGCCGCCACGTTCAATAAGGCCTGAATAGCGCTCCACCATGCCGGGTACCTGATCTGACTGATCAGGGTGCACGAGGAACACGACTTCGTAATGTCGCATAACTTGCTCCTTAAGGGTTTGACCCCAAATCGACACCGTGTCGACAAGTGGGCCAAGGAGTTATTGGGCCGCGGATAATAGGGGGTTAGTCATCGCTCTGCAAGGATGAGGCAACGTGGGTGCGCTGGCGCAGTACTTCATAGAGCAAAATGCCGCTGGCCACTGACACGTTCAGGCTTGCAACGGTACCGCTCATGGGCAGGCTGACCTGGCCATCGCAGCGCTCTGCCACCAACCGCCGCACACCCCGTTCCTCGTTGCCCAACACCAGTGCACAGGGCGCAGTGAAATCCGCCTGGGTGTAGGCAATCTGGGCTGAGTCACTGGCGGAATACACCCAGACACCCAGCTCCTGCAGCGCTTCAATCGTTCGCACAAGGTTGGTTACCCCGGCAATGAACTGGGACTCAGCTGCACCCGCTGCCGTGCGTCGGGCCAACGAGTTGATGGGCGCACTCCGACGCTTTGGCACCACCACCGCTGTCACACCCGCGCCATCGGCACTGCGCAGGCAGGCCCCGAGATTGCCAGCGTCCTGGACCTCATCAAGAATCAGTACCAGCACCTTGGTAGGGTCTTCCTGCAATGCCGTTTTGACGTGAGCGAGAAGTGCGTCGCTATCGGCCAGTTCGCGCATCTGCTGCAAGGCCAGCACACCCTGATGATTTTTGCCCCGACCCAGTTTCTGATCGAGCCAGCGCCGCTCCACGGACTCAACCCGGACACCGGCGGCGCGAGCAGCGCCAAAAATTTCTGCCAGTCTGTCGTTGCGTGGATTACTTTGAACCCACAACCGCGCGATCAACTCAGGAGTTTGTTCTAGCAGCGCAGCTACAGTGTGCAGCCCAAACGCATAGTCATCGTTTTCTTGCTCAGGCACTAGCGGCGCTTGCCTTTCTTTTTAGTCTTCTTGTTGGCCTTCTTGGTGCTCTTGGAAGACTTCAAATTCTGCACCGGAATCAGATCGAGTTTGCCCTGCGGCGCCTGCACGTCGGCAAGTACAACTTCCATTGTATCGCCCAGACTAAAACTACGACCCGAACGATCACCCACCAGGCTCATGCTTTGTGGCTGATAATTAAAATAGTCGTCGCCCAAACTTGAGATGTGCACCAGCCCTTGCACATAGTAACCATCAAGCTCAACAAACAGACCAAAGTCCTGCACACCAACAACAATGCCTGCAAAGGTTTCACCCAGCCGAGGTGCCACAAAATCGCACTTCAACCAGTTGCTCACCGCACGCTCACAGTCTTCGGCACGACGCTCGGTGTTGCTCAAGTGCTCACCAGCCTGCAGCAGTTTGTCCATGGCCTGCAACGGCGGCCGCTTGCCCCGCACTAATGCCTTTATAACGCGGTGCACTATCAAATCGGGATAGCGACGAATAGGCGATGTAAAGTGCATGTAGTCGGTGAGCGCCAGGCCGAAGTGGCCACAGTTTTCTGGCTGATACCTGGCCTGGCTCATCGAGCGCAATATAAGTGAATAAAGTAACCAGGCGTCGTCTCTGCCTGCCAATGGCGCGAGCAGCGTCGCGAGCTCTCTGGGGTCACTCGGCACGTCGCGCACGCGAATACCTACATAGGCCAGCGCGTCACGCATCACGTCAGCCTTACTTGTCTGTGGTGGTTCATGGACACGGTACAGCGCACGCGCATCTTGCCCGCCGATAAACTTCGCCGCGCAAACATTGGCAGAAATCATCGCCTCTTCGATCAATCGATGAGCGTCATTACGCACTACTTCGTGAATCTCTTGCACCCGACCTTCGTGCAGTTTGAGCACGCCGGTGCGGGTTTCAAACTCTAACGCACCACGCTCCTCACGCGCTTTTAAGAGCGCGGCAAATACACGGCGCAGCTCATCCACGTTTGCCTGCACGCCCGCCGCAGTCGCATCTGCACTGCGCCCGGCTTTCTTTGCCTGGGCGCTGCCTTTATCAATGGGTAAAACCTGGGCTTTCGTGTAGTAATCGTTGACTTGGGAATAGGTCAAGCGCGCCCAGGAGCAAATAATCGCGTCAAAAAATTCAAAGCCACTGATGTTGCCTGCGGGCGAAATTTGCATGTCGCACACCAAAGACAGGCGCGGTTCATTCGGGCGCAGTGAACACAATCCATTAGACAGCGACTCGGGCAACATTGGGATGACCCGATCCGGCAGATACACGCTGGTGCCGCGCTCAAAGGCATCGTTATCGAGTGCTGAGCCAGACTTCACATAGTGCGCAACATCAGCGATCGCAACAACCAGGCGCCAACCTCCGCTCGCCAGAGCCTCGGCGAAGACTGCGTCGTCAAAGTCCCGCGCGTCCGCGCCATCGATAGTGACTAGCGGCAGAGTTTGCAGATCGCGGCGACTGCGGAATCGACCGGGCTGGACGTCACTCGGCAGCGCTTCCGCAATCGCCAGGCCTTCGGCAGAAAAATCTTCCGGTATGCCGTTGCTGGCAATCAGTGTGACCGCCGCGGCATCTGCAACATCGCCCCGGCTCACGACACCGGTGATATCGCCGCGCAGGCCAAAGCGATCGCTACCCGTCACTCGCACGGCAACAGTGTCGCCTTCATTTATGTCCGCTGCCAGTTCGTCGAGCTGCACCTTGCCGCGAAAGTCAGGACTTAAGCTATCGACGGAGGGTCCGAAGCGCGTGCGCACGACCGCACCGATGATTGGCTTCGACGAGTGCTTCAATACTTCTATGACTTGAGCCGCTTCTTTCTTATTAGCCGCTCCTTTTTTAGTAGCCGCGGCGCTTTTAGTAGCCGCGGCGCTTTTAGTAGCCGCGGCGCTTGAATCGGGGTTTTGCGGGACGCTTAAATAGGTGACCTCGTCGCCTTCACGAATCGCTGGTACCTGGCGGGCCCGCCGGTCTTTGCTTGGCGGCAGTAGTGGTAAATCGTCACGGCTAGCGGATTTGGCCGAGCCAGTGGCCTCTACTGAAGTCCCTCCAGCCAGCGGCCGAACGGCAAGACGCCCACCTGTTCCTGGTGTGGCAGACACCACCAAACCACGAGCCAGCGCATTCGAGCCACGCTCTGCAGCCAGAAAGTAGTTGCCCGCATGATCTTGGTCTAACTCACCATTGCGCACCAAACCTCGCGCAACATTGCGCAGACGCTTGGTGTCAGGAAACTCTGCACGCAACTCTGCCCAGGTCACCACCCCACCCGAGGCACTGGCCCGACCGACAAAATCGAGAACCGTTGCGGCATTTATTGTGGCCATGTATTCAGTACTACCTCGGTTCGCAAAATGTATGATCTGCCAATTTACAGCGCTAATTGACGGCGCAAATTGACAGAAAAGAAAGGCTTAAGTAATGTGCACCCCCGCTTCGTGCCGAGGTGGTGAAATTGGTAGACACGCTAGCTTCAGGTGCTAGTGGGGGCAACCCCGTGGAGGTTCAAGTCCTCT